>CAXBOF010000257.1:0-4238 GCA_963977205.1 uncultured Phycisphaera sp.
GAAATTGGAATCGTAGATCTGGATCGCCACCGGCCCGAGGCCTGTCCACTCCTGCTCGAACTGAACACGGATCGAGATCCGGGAGGCGGGGCGACCGTTCACATTCCAATTTGCTGGCTCGATCTCTTCGCCGTCTTCGTCAAGCTCCAGGCTACCCTCGAACCTGCCGAGATGGTCAACCTGTGGCACGAACATAAACACGTCCGTATCACCGGCAGTGTCAAGTCGACCGATCGCGTTTGCCATCACGACAAGGCTGTGATCGAGCGCCGGATCAGTGAAGTCAAAGACGGTCGGGTACGCGTCAGTAGGAACGCCCGCTCCGGGACCGTGATAATCGGGAATTCCGTCGGCATTCGTGTCGAGACCATCAACTGCAGGATCGTTCCAGCCAAGCGGGGCAAACGGATCACCCCAGATCAGCGGGGTTGCCAGGTCTCTGACGAGACCCTGATTGGCAACAACGCCGTCATTTTCATCATCAATGAGAATGTCGATATGGTCATCAATCTGCTGGTCCGGGTCGCTTCGGTCGATCGTGGCGTTCGACTCGATGACCATGTAGTACACATTGTCAGCGGCCGCATAATCGCGGGGAGTTGCTGTCACACCCTGCAGGAGGCCGTCAAACGCGTCGGCGATGACGTAGTACGTCTTGCCGCCTTGCAGATTGGCAACAATCTCGGCGCGATCGAATGCGTCGAACGAGACGGCCGAGTCATTCGTTGCGATCGGGGTGGCCGAGTCGTACTCGTAGAGCGCAAGCTTCGGATCCCATGAGCGCTGACCCATGGCATTGGTGACGTAGAAGTTGATGATCGTGGTGCCCGTGCCGAGCGCCTCGAACGTGAACATCTGAGCCGAGTGCTGATCGCGCAGCAGGCCTGCGCTGTTGGGCAGAGTCGGGTCACGAAGTCGATCCCCGATCTTCGTCACGTCATCAAGAGCGAAGTCCGTGCCAGCCGCCTGAATGCGGAGCTCAAAGAAGCCCTCGGCGATGTTGTCAATGGCGTTGATATCGGAGTCGAATTCATCCGTGTTGACAACGGCATCAGATCGGACACGCACGTAATACGTTGTGTTGCGCTCAAAGCGGGTCACAAGGAAGCCATCTGAAAGATGACCGCTCTCGGAGTCCGCGCCGAGCAGGTTGCCCTCAGCATCAAAGAGTTCAACTCTGGTGTCAAGCGGATTCTTGTAAGCGCCGCCGCCGATGAACCCGCCCGCATCGTTACTAAAGACGATATTGCCAGCCAGGATGGTGCCGATGCTGTCAAACTTTTCAAGATCCGGCGTGGTAAAGGAATAAATCAGATCCTGCTGGACGGTTTCGATGAATTCCTGCTGGCCGGTGCCGCTGCCTGTGCGGGCAATACCAGAAGTCGAACTGATAGTGAGCTCTTCATTGGCAGTGTGCAAACGAAGCGCGTACGAGCCCGTCGAGTCATCTTCGCCGATGACCCGGATGTAGTACGTCTCGCCAGCCTCTGCGACAAAGCCCAGCCAGCCATCAGGCGCCAGGCCTCGGGCGGTCGTGCCGTTGTCAAAGCCCTCGGTGTCGCCCGAGAGCTTGGTGCCGTCCGGGCTGTAGAGCTCAAGGGCTGTGTCGAGCCCGTCGGCGAAGGTTTGTCCCAGGATCGAGACAAAGCCGTCCTGCGTGGCGGTGAACTGGAAGAAGTCCCCATCGTCGTCGGCGACATCTCCGATCGCGCCGAAGCCGGCGCCGTCGCCGTTGCCATCGATCGTGATCACGGTCGGCGGCGTGTTGGTCGGGCCGAACACATCGTCGAATCCGGGATGGTCACCCGAAAGCAGGATGCGGGGCTCGAGCGCCTCGAACGCACCAGCCGGAGAGGCCGGTGCCCTTCCCGCCTGTTCGCGGAGCTTCTCAGCCTTGGAGTTGGTCTGGCCGAAGCTCAGACGACGAGAAATCCGCGACACAAGATCCTGCTTGAGCATGACTCGCTCCGTCCAAAGGGGACACACAACGGGCTTGGCCCGTGCGCTGATATACCCTCGGCTTCCCGGCTGTGCACGCATGCCGGGACGACCGATTTTCGTCCGTGCCTAGGTTCCAAGCGAGGCCGCGTGCATTCCGTTGCACGTCGGTGCTCCGCGATCACTTGATCTGACCGGCGTGCAAACCGGTACCGATCGCGTGCGGAACCCCCGCTCTCTTGTTTTCCGAAAGGCCGATCACATCGGCAATCCGGACCGGTGGCGACGCCTCCCAAGAGGCAGTCGACAGGGGCAGCGTATCACGCCCGCTTTCGGCCCGTCCAGTGGCTCAGGACCCCGATCAGAGAGAATCTGGGCAAACGAAGCCCCAAAGCCAATGATCTTGCTGTCGAATCAGCCCCCGGCGGCCCGAATCACCGCTCCGACCGCCAGAAGGTCCGCAGCATCAATTGTGGGGATAGGTAAGGACATCTCATCCACAATCAGCCGAACCTCGCTGGCCGCGATGATCAGAGCCTCGCTGCCGCGATCCTGCAGCCTCACCGCAATCTCTTTGAACGCGATGCCCGATTCCCGAGAGTACGAGCCGTAGATCAGCTCTTTAAAGATAATTTCGTCGAGTTTGTCCACATCGGGGGCCTGCAGCTTGATCCCCTTGAGTCCAAGAGCCGTCTGGTACGCCGAGCCCTGGGTGACATACCGGGTCCCCAAAATGCCAACCGTCTGGAGCTTCTTCTCGATCAGGGCGTCTGACACCAGATCCGTCATCGTCAGCCAGGGCAGCGGCGAATCGTGCTCGGCGATCATCACGCCGTGCTGCACCGCGTTGTCGGGTGTCAGCACAAAATCACACCCCGCCAGGTGCAAAACACGCACGGATTGCAGGAGCAATTCCGACACACCGGTCCAGTCATCCGCGCGCACACACTGGATATAGGTTGGCAAGGGCTCGTTGTGGATCGTCACCCGGGGAGGCTGGCGATCGGGAAAGAGCCGGGCGGCGTGGCGGAAGATCTGCCTGTAGCAAAGCGAGGCCCCCTCAGGGCTCACCGCCACGATCCCGATGTGCCCTGTATTACTCACGCGCCTGCATCCTCCACCCAGCGGCCCGATGAGTCAAACAGGAACCGGCGCTCGGCTAGCCGTATCGTGTCCCGACATGCCCGAAGATGACCCATTCCAAACCCTCGGCATCCCGCACGCCTTCGATCTCGATCCCGCACAGGTCGAACGGGCGTATCTGGCCCGCGTTGCATCGGCCCACCCGGATCTGGGTTCAGGTCTGGATTCAGATGACGCATCCGATGATGCGGGCGAACAGGCCGCCCGGCTCAACGATGCCCGCCAGGCGCTGCTCAATCCAGAATCCCGGGCTGCTGTCCTCCTAAAGCACCTCGGACACACAGCCGAGGACAAGTCGCTGCCCGACGGGTTTCTGATGGAGATCATGGAAGTCCGCATGGAATTCGAGCAGGCGGTCATGGAAGACAACGCGGCCGAGATCGCCAAATGGCAAAGCTGGGCCGCCGACCGCCGGCGGGAATGGATCGAAACAATCTCAGACTTGTTCCGTCATTGGGCGCAAACAGGCGACCAAGCCCTGCTCGCCCGGATCAAGCAGTCTCTCAACGCGTGGCGATACATCGAGCGGATGATCGAGCAGGGCGGGGCGCACAGCCGATGACCGCTCACGACCGATGAACCCAGCGGAAATCATCCTCGTTTCGGTGGTTCTGCCCGTGCTGCTCGTTCTTTCGGGCATCATCAGCGGCTCGGAGACCGCGCTCTTCGGCCTGACCCAGGCCGACAGGGTCAGCCTCCGCAAGCACGCCCCAGCGGCGCTGGCAAGCGTCGAAGCGCTCCACCGCAAGCCGCGCTCGCTTCTGACCGCCATCCTGCTGGCCAACAACCTCGTCAACGTGCTCTACTTCACGCTCGCCTCGGTGGTGATCATCGGGCTCGAAGGCAGAGGCAGTCACGCCGCAGCCGCTGCGATCGGTCTGGGATCGCTGCTGGCCATTGTCCTGATCGGTGAGGTTATC
The DNA here is from genome assembly GCA_963977205.1 of uncultured Phycisphaera sp. GTDB lineage: Bacteria > Planctomycetota > Phycisphaerae > Phycisphaerales > UBA1924. The sequence continues at coordinate 4,002 of CAXBOF010000257.1, forward strand.
GCCAAGACAACCGCATCATCTGGGCGCGCCACTTTCGCCCGGCTCGTCGGCCCGGTCTGGCTTGTCATTATCCAGGTGCTCTGGCCCCTCTGGTCGGGTGTGGACCGCTTCGTGATGGCCCCGCTGACACGCCTCGTCACCGCCAAGGCCACTAGCGAAGGCTCGATCAATCCTTCCGACCTCGGGCACCTGCTCACGAACAACACCGGCGAGTCGCACATCGACAACGACGAACAG
>CAXBOF010000258.1:0-4232 GCA_963977205.1 uncultured Phycisphaera sp.
CGGGTGATGTGGAGCTTGACGTTCTCACGCATGCGGTCGCGTGTGCCAAGGTCGATCTCGACGTACTGCTGGCCGTTGTTTGTGCGGACCTCGCGGACGCGGCCGACGACCAGATCACCCGTCATGGCCTGGGGCTCGAAGCTGCCCGCACTGGTCGCCACGGCGTCGCCGCTGGCCTGCTGCTGCAGCTCGGCGATGGTCACCTGGAGCGAGCGGTTCGACTGGATGAGCACCTCGTTCTGGCTCTCAAGATCGTTGATGCGATCGACCAGCGCGATGTTCTCGTTGCGGATCGAGAGCGATTCCTTGCGGAGGTTCTGGACCTCGCCGCGGTAGCTCGTGATGAGTTCGGCCTGTGTGTCGACCGTCTTGCCGAGGTCGGCGATCTGGCGGGTCACCGAGTCGGCGCGGTCGCCGGCTGAGCGTGCCTGGAGGCGGAGGTCAGCAAGCTCGCTCTCGACCTCACGCTTGGAGTTCTGGATGCGACCCATCTGGTCCTGCAGATCGTTGACCTGCTGCTGGAGCTTCTGACGCTCCTCGGCGAACTGGCTCGACTGCGTGTTGTAGTTGGATTTGGCCTTGTCACGCTCGGCGATGGCGTTATTAAAGCCATCGGTGATCGTGTCACGGTTCATCGCGTACGAAGAGGTCAACGCCGCGAGAGCAAGGCTCAACACGGCTGCAAACACGACCAGGATCTTGGTGAGGATGTGCACTACTGGCTCCAGTTCTTTGGACAACGCCGCGCCACGCGGCAAGCCGTCGATCCGAGACAGAACCGACTCACGTCGGGCCGTCTCAATCTCCTTGCGCTATCGAGCAATGGCCTCGTCGGCCTCGCCGGGGACCCCGCTGGTCTCCCGTCGGCTTCACCACTCGGGCCCGCCGTGGCCGATGAGGTGATGCCCGCTCAGGGCTGACGGCATCCAAGCCGTCTCGGGACAGTGTAGCGTCACCCGGACCACTTCCGCCAGCCCACAAACCCCTGCTGGGGATTATTTGAGCCTCCGGACCAATCCGGCGGCTGCGGCCACCTGGACCGCCTCGCTCTGGTCCGAGAGCATCCGCTCCAGTTTCGCCAGATCCTCGACCCGGTTGGTCCACCCATACACCGAGGCCGCGTCCGCCCGGATCAGCGCCCGCTCGTCATCCCAGAACAGGTCCGCCAGGAAACCCCCGTTCTGGTCGCCCAACTTGGCCATCGCGATCGAGATCGAGAGCAAGATCTCGGGCGGCATGGACTCGTTCCTGGGGCCTGCCCGCTCCGAGAGCTGGATCAGCATCCCCCTCGCCGAGCGGTCCTGAACCTCGCCGATCGCCTGCACCGCAAGAGCCGTCGCTTCGAGGTCCGAGGGCTGGGCGGGGAACAGGGCGGCCCTGAGTGGCTCGAGCTGCTTCTCATCGCCCAATTTCGCCATCGCCTCACTGAGCTGCAGGTCCAGTAGCTTGAGTCTTGAGGCATCGGCTCTTGGCATGGGTGCGCGGGCCGCGTCGCGGATCAGGGGCAGGGCCGAGGGGTCGCCCATCTCGCCCAGCAGGAACGCGATATGCGCCCGCAGGCCGGGGTTGTCTTCTTGGAACATGTACTTCGCCAGCGGCCCGCGATCGACGCCCTGGCCCGTCTGAACGAGCGCGAAGATCGCCGAGGCCTCGACAAACGGCGACTCGTCGGCCAGCAGCCGGCGGAGAGTGGATGCATGACCGGGTAGGCGAGCCCTGCCGATCGTCATCGCCGCGATGCTGCGCACGCCGAGGTTGTCATCGAGCAGGCCGCGTTCAACGACGCGGCCGAGCGCTCGCGGCATCGGGGTGAGCCCCTCGAGCGCGTGCGCCCGGATCTGCGGATCGGCTGAGAGCGTCAGCGATTCGAGTTTTTTGACCGCGCGGTCGCGCAGCTGATCCTGCTTGACCAGCGAGCCGTACTCACGCACGACCTCACGCGTCGAGCCCCGCGTCATCGCGGTCTCCGAGCCCACACGGATCGTGCCGTCGGCGTCGGGTCTGCGCGCAGGCTTGCTCGAACACGCGGCGAGTCCGACCGATGCGATCATCAGAACCGCCACACTCGTTGTTCGCACTGACTTCAAAGACTTGTTCATGCGCTCTTTCCACGTTTGATTGCCCGTCGATCCCGCCGGGCTGCGACCAACCAGAACACCATTACCACGCCCATGCCGGCCAGTATGACCCAGCCCACGGCGTTTCCGATCACACCATAAAGCGTCCACGCCCGCCCCGCTTGCACGGGCACCATCAGAACGCCCGACGTGTCCGGCTCGAGCTTGCCCAGCACCCGCCCGCGGTGGTCGATGGCCGCCGAGATCCCGGTGTTGGCCGAACGGACCATCGGCAGCCCGAGTTCCAGGCATCGCCAGCGGGCCAGGAGCAGGTGGACCTCGCGGCCGCGATCGGCAGATCCGAACCAGCCGTCGTTGGTCATCAGAACCATCAGGTTCGTGCCCTCGCCTGCGTTTGCGATTTGTCGGACGACCCGCGACATCGAGCTTTCAAAGCAGACGGGCGTTGCCATCTCGATCGCCTTGCCGTTGACGTCGAGTGTGAGCGTGCGAAGTGAGCTTCCCGCCTCAAGTCCGAAGTCCATGCCGGAAGCGCCCAGGCCGATCTGCAGGATCATGCGCTTGAGCCAGGGCCAGTTGTTGATGTAGGGCAGCGTCTCACCGAAGGGTGTGGGCGCGATCTTGTCGTAGCGATCCTGTCGGACCCTGCCATTCTCGATGATGTAGACGCTGTTGTACGTCGCGTCGCTCTCGAACCAAAACCGATCGCCCTCCTCGATGACGCGCAGGTTCTCGGCGGTCGTCGCGCCGACGAGCATCGGGATACCGATCTCTTGCTGGAGCGCCAGAAGCTCTTCGCGCATCGTGTTGAACGAGGCAAGCCCGACCTCGTCGAGGTAGGCCGCGGACACCTCATCGAGCGCAAAGCCCGGAAACATGGTCTCGGGCCACACGATGAAATCCGGAGACTGAGCAGCAGCCTGACGCGTCAATTCGACAAACTCGGCGAAGTCCCGCTCGCGGGATTCGAGCGTCCAGCCGATCTTGTTGTCCTGCGGCACATTGGTCTGCACCACCGCCGCATTGATCAATTGCTCGGCTTTGAAATCATTCAGCACAAAGGGCGAAACGCCCCAGAACATCGCGACTGCGACCAGCAGAACACATTCCCACCTCTGCTGCGAGGCATTGCGTGAGCGCACATCCATCGCGATGCCCGCGATGAGAATGGTCAGGAGGGTGACGAGGTACACACCGCCGAGCGCCGCCGGGGCTGCGAATGCGGCACAACGAGGGTCGCCGAGAGCCTTGAGAGTCGGCGGTGGACCGAGCCGGTCAGCCACACGAACGCCGCGGGCCAGGCGCTCATGTAGATGAGCAGCGGCGGGAAGCCCGCGATGGTGATGTCCGCGATGTACGACAAATGAAACGCGTAGAAGGGCATCGCGCCCACCAGCACACACACCCCGTGACGCACCGGCCTTGGCGTATTCCAGGCGATCCATACCAGAGGCAGAGCAGCCAGAAACGCCACGCCCCAGAGCCAGACAGGCGGGAACGCCAGGAGCATCAGACCCGCGTGCACAAGGCCCGCAAGGAGCGCGTGCCACCAGCGCAGTTGCAGAGCGATCGCGCTCCGAACGGGTTGCGCGGCGGTCGGCGAATCTTCAGCCGGTTGGTTGGTGGCCTTGCTCACCCGCCCGCGTAGTCGACGAGCCTTGCGATCTGGTTGCGCAGCTCGTGGCGGGGCACGACCTGATCGACCATGCCGCACTCACGCAAGAACTCGGCCCGCTGGAAGCCCTCGGGCAGATCCTGACGGATGGTCTGGCGGATCACGCGCGGGCCTGCGAAACCGATGAGGGCTTCGGGCTCGGCGATGATGATGTCGCCCAGCATCGCGTAGCTGGCGGTCACGCCGCCGGTGGTCGGGTCGGTCAGGACGGAGATATACACGCCGCCCGCGTCGTCGTAGCGGGCCAGGGCTGCAGAGGTCTTGGCCATCTGCATGAGGCTCAGGCCCGACTCCTGCATTCGGGCGCCGCCCGAGCAACTGACGATGACCAGAGGCAGATCCCGCTCGGTCGCCATCTCGATGGTGCGGGCCAAGACCTCGCCCACCACCGAGCCCATCGAGCCCATCATGAAGGTCAGATCCATGCAAGCCAGAGCGACCTGGCGGCCTTTGACGAAGCCCACGCCCGCGATGATCGC
>CAXBOF010000259.1:0-4206 GCA_963977205.1 uncultured Phycisphaera sp.
GCGCAGCCGCTCAGGACGAGACCGCCGCCCCGGCCGCCCAAGCCGAGAGGCCCGAGCCCAAGCTCGTTGATGCACCGACAATCAACGAAACGTATTCAGACGAAGAGATCACCAAGGCCGCCAATATGCTGACCGGGTCCTGGATCTCGGCCAAGCCGATCACCGAGATCGACGGCGATGGCGAAGCCAAAATTGTCATGACCATCAGCCCGGCCCGCGTCGATGGCCTGAGCGACGTGCTCTACTGCGAGACGGCCCGCGCCGACGATCTCGCCTCGCCCTACCGCCAGTCGTTCTTCCAGATCTACCGCTTCAAGGACAACCTGCGCCTGCGCACGTTCGATATCCGCTCCGAGGCCGCGGCCAACGCCCTCATGGGTATCTCGCTCGTGCCCGAGGTGTATCCGATGACCATCACAGCCGTCGACGTCTTCCCGACGATCGACATCGACCTCAAGAAGGACGGCAACAGTTACGCGGGCAAGTCCCCCGCGGCCTACCCCGACCATCGCGGCGGCGCGGTTCAGATGACAAGTTCCATCGCATTCGACGGCGAGACCATCAGCATCTCTGATGTCGGCTACGACTCAGAGGGCAACACCTCCTGGGAAGTCGGGCGTGACGGCGGGGCCGAGTTCGTCCGCGCCAAGGACCTCGTCAACATCGATCACTACAGCGATGGGCTCATCGTCATCCATTTCACCGAGCCCGAGGGCGAGCCGATCCAGGAAGGTGATTGGATGATCATCCATTACCTGGGACGCCTGACCGATGGCACCAAGTTCGATTCGTCCTTCGATCGCGGCGAGCCCTTCCGCTACAAGTACCCGGGCACGCTCATCCCGGGCTGGATCCGCGGCACCGAGGGCATGACCGAGGGCTCACGCCGACGCCTGATCATCCCGTCCTCGCTTGGCTACGGCGACCGGGCCGTCGGCCCCATCCCGCCCGGCTCGACGCTCGTCTTTGATGTCGAGTGCATCTTCGTCGAGAAGGAAGCGGCCCCGGCCGACCTGAACGCAGCCCCCGCGCAGCCCGCTGCCGAGGGTGCCGCCGAAACCGCCGAAGAAAACTCAGACGGCTAAAGCGAATCGTTTCTCCATTCCAGCGCGGCCCGCACACGCGGGCCGCGTTTCTTTTTGTCCCGAACAAGCCGTGATCTCTGATACAGTGAATCAGAAACTCAATCAAGATCCAGGAGCACCCAAGTATGCCCGCATCTATGAACGACCGACTCGACCGCCTTGAGAACAAAATCTCCACGCTGCAGCGGAGCAACAGACGACTCCGCCTTGTGTGCGCGGCGGTCGGGCTGGCGGCGGTGTCGTCATTCGCTGTCGCTGCGGGCGATCTCAGAGCACGCGTGTTCGATGTCATCACAACCGAGCAGCTCCAGGTCGTTGGCAAAGACGGCAAGCCCCTCGTCAGCATCGGCTCCGACGCCGACGGCGGAACGCTCTTCGTCCAGAACGCCCAGGGAACCACTGTCTTTGCGGCATTTTCAGACGACTCCGGTCGCGGCATGACGCAGCTCTCAAACGAGCAGGGCGACACCCGACTCACGATTGGTTCGGATGCCGACGGCGGGCAGGTTTCGTTCTTCAATACCGGCGGCTCGCGCAGCGGCGCGATGGGCGTCGAGGCCGACGGCTCGGGATACTCGGCGATCTACGACGCCCAGGGCAACCCGCGCATCGCTCAGAGCGTCGATGCCGACGGCGGGGTGTTCGCGATCTTCAATGTCGCCGATGCCCCGGTCGTGCAGATGTACGCCGACGAAGAGGCTCGGGGATTGCTCGCTGTCAACGGCGCACTCGAGGGCGCGCAGGGCGTCGTATTGGGTTCCGATTTCGACGGCGGCTCGCTGGCGCTCTACAACGCCGACGGCATCAACGCGCTCTGGGCCTATGTCGCAGAAGCCGGCCGTGGAGTCCTAACGACCAACGACGCTGCGGGCCAAACCCGCGTTGCGATCGGATCCGACGACGACGGCGGGAGCCTGTATCTCTCCAACTCCGATGACGCATCAGTCGTCGGACTCTTCGTCAACGCAAACGGTCGAGGGGCCTCGATCCTGAGGGATGAGGCCGGCCAGGACCGCGTGAGCATGTTCGTCGACAACGACGGCGGGGCCTTCTACCTCGCCAATCAGGAGGGCAATCACGTCGTCGAGTCCTACGCCTCGCCCGAGGGCGACGGGCTCCTCATCCTCTCCGATCGCGACGCTGCCACGCGCATCGAATCGATCGCCAATCAGGCCGCCGGCACGCTCCGCCTCTGGGACGAATCAAACGACGCCAGCCCCGCCCGCATCTTCCATACCGGCGACCAACCTGACAACGACTGATCGGGTTCTACAATCCGGCGTATGGCAAAGCGTGACCACTATGAAGTCCTCGGCATCGCGCGCACAGCGTCCGAGGATGAGATCAAGAAGGCGTACCGGAAGCTGGCGCGCCAGTACCACCCCGACCACAACAAAGAGGCCGGCGCCCAGGAGAAGTTTGTCGAGATCCAGGACGCCTACGACACCCTCTCGGATCCCGAAAAACGCAAGATGTACGACCGCTTCGGGCACGCCGGCCAGCAGGGCGGGTTCGGTGGCGGCGGGGGCCAGGGCAGAGCCGCCCCCCGCGGCGGGGCTCAGGTCGAGTTCGATATGGACGACCTCGGCTCCATGTTCGACTCCTTCTTCGGTGGCGGCGGCGGTGGGGGGCGAGCGGCCGGGCAGAGTCCCTTCGGCGCTCGTTCGGCAAGACGCCAGCAACCCAAAGCTCCCGACGTGCGCCACTCGATCGAGATCGACCTGCCCATGTCCGTCACCGGCGGCAAGCGTTCCATCGAGATCAAGCACGCATCCAAGACCGAAACCGTTGAGGTCACCATCCCAGCGGGCATCACCAGCGGCACCAAACTCCGTGTCCGAGGAGTCGGGCAGGCCGACCCGGCAAGGCCCGGGCAGAGGGCGGATTTGATCCTGACCGTCAACGTCTCGCCGCACCCCCTCTTTCGCCGGGGCGACCCGCTTAAGGGCGAGAAGCCGGCCGATGTCTACCTCGATCTGCCTATTACCTTCGCCGAGGCGGCGCTCGGGGCCGAGATCACCGTTCCAACACCGACCGGCTCTTCGGCTTCCTTGGCGATCCCCGCCGGCAGCACCAGCGGCAGGCAACTCCGCCTCAAGGGTCAGGGCTCACGCTCCTCACCCCCGGGCGACCTGTATCTGAAGCTCGAGATCGTGCCTCCCCCGAGTGGGGCGATCACCGACGAGGCCCGCAAGCTGCTGGAGAATCTGGGTGACGAGACAAAGGTCCGATCGGCACCGGGTTGGCCCCGTTCGTCAACCGACAGCCCAGAGCGCTAAACTTCGCTGGCAGGGGCAGCGGAAGCCGATCTGATTTTAGAAGCAAAGCCGGAGCCGAGGGATGGAGTCCCGGGTTCCGGGTGTGGGGTTTTCGCTCTTGGTCAAGCAGCGGCACCAACTCTTTGTCTCGGTCCTCGGCGCCGCCGATGCCCTCGTTGTCCTGACGTGCTGCATCGCCGCCTGGCTCCTGCGCCTCTGGGTCGCCGACGACTCGGCAGCAATCACACTCAGCCGATTCATCCGCGAACCCGTCGCGCTCCTGGTCATCCCAGCGGTGATCTACGCGATGTGGGGCTTCCGCCTCTATGCGCCAAGACGTGACCGATCGATCCTCTCGGAAGTGGGGCAGATCACCCGCGCGGTTCTGGGCGCGATGGCAGCCATCGTTGTTCTCCTCTGGGTTGTCGGCACGGAACTCATCGACCAGAACCCGGGCGTGCCCATCGTGTACCTCGGCTCGCTGGGCCTCGATGCCAGCCGGCTGCAACTCGGTCTTCTGGCGCCGATGCTTGTCTTTGCGCTGGCGGCCCAGCGCGCCACGATCCGCAGCGTCCTCCGCTCCTTCCGCCGCCGCGGGCGCAACCTGCGACACGCCTGCATCGTGGGCGTGGGTCGACTCGGGCAGATCACCTGCCACACGCTCGATCGCAACGCCTGGACCGGCATCCACGTCGCCTATTTCATCGGCCACCGCGAGACCACCCAGCGCACCGAGTGCCTGGGCCGCCCCGTCCTTGGCGGCATCAGAAGCCTCGAGCAAGCCCTCGAAGAAACCCCCGTCGACGCGATCTATCTGGCGGTCCCGAGCAGCAAGGCCGGCGAGATCCCGGGCATCATCAAAC
>CAXBOF010000260.1:0-4197 GCA_963977205.1 uncultured Phycisphaera sp.
AGGCCAAAGACCGGATCGAGCGGTTGCCCGAAGAGAGCGTGGCCTCGCGTGTAGGGCTGCGGAAAACGTTGATCGAGGAAGTGCTCGATGAGCAGTACCCCAAGTACGAATTCGCTGAGGCGATGTTGATTGAATTGACGCAGGACCCGCTGCTGGTTGTTGGCGATCGGTGCTGGGCGACAGCAAGGCGCGCGGAGATCCAGCTGGCGCGGGGGTACACGGACGAGGCCATCACGGGACTTTTGCGCGAGATGCCCAGAGTCGCCGCAGCGGGGGCGAACCCGCGGGGCGAACTGTTCACGCTGCTGGGCCTGGCGTACATGGAAATCGGAGCGGTCAGCGAGGCCCGCAAGCAACTTGAACGAGCGTCCGAGCTGATCGACGACGGGACGGATCTGTACGCGCAGACGCTCTTGGCGCTCGGGAATGCGTATGAGAAGACCGACGAGATGCTGCTGGCGCTGGATCAGTTCGATGTGGTGACGCAGGACTACGCCAGCTCGAAGGCGTACCTGGCGGCCCTGCTCGGGCGGGGCAACGTGCAGTCGGCGATCGCCGAGACGGACCCGGCGCAGGTGAGCATGGAAGAGGCGGTCAGCGCGTACGTCCGGTTTGTCGACGAGGCCAAGAACGAGGCTGGTCACGCGCTGCTCGAAGAGGGCACGCGGAGTCTATTGAGCCGATGCGAAGAACAATTTGTGCGCAACGATCTGGTGATCGCGGCTCAGTACGCGCAGCTTGCTGAGGATCTGTGGGGGCTGGACGGCGCTCCGGTCGAGGTGCTCGACACGCAAGCTCGCGTGAATCTGGCGCTGGCGACGGACATGCTCAACAGCGCGGTACAGGGGCAGGACCACGTGATCGATCTTGCGGATGCGGACCCGGTGACGCGGGCGCAGACGCAGCGGTACTTCATCAGGGCGGCGGATTACTACCGCAGGCATGCCGACGCGATCGCTGGCGAAGACAACGACGCGGCGTATGCGAGCAGTCTGTGGAACGCGGCCGACGCGTACGACCGCGGCGGCGACTCGGCCGAGGCGATCACGGGGTTCATTGAGTTCGCCTCGACGATCTCGGATGATCCGCGCGTGCCCGAGGCGCAGTTCAGGCTCGCGCGGGCGTACCAGGCCAGCGGCGAGTACGCGCTGGCGGCCACGCAGTTCGAGGATCTGCTCAACGCGTCCCACGATGCCGAGCAGGGTCGGCACGTTGGGCCTTACGCGGTTTTGAGCTACGTGCCGCTGGCGCAGGTGTACCTCTCTGATGGCGATGAAGCCAACGACGAGCGGGCGGAAGAATTGCTGGGTGTTGTGATCCGGGGCGAGATCGGCGATGTCGATTCGGAGGCGTTCGCCTCGGCCTTGGCGGCTCTTGGCCAGGTGTACTACCTCAAAGGGCAGTACCCGCGGGCGATCGAGAGCCTGACAGAGGCGGTTGCCAGGGGTGTGGGCACGCGCGAGGTGCACCGATTGAATTTCCTACTGGGCGATGCGCGCAGGCTCGAAGCGGACAGCATCCGCGACACGCTGACGCAGGGCACGGTGGCGCCTTCGGTCGCACGGGAGCTGGCAGAGAAACGCAAGACTCATCTTGAGCAGGCGGCGGATCTCTACGCGGAAGCGCGCGACGGATTCGAGTCGATCGATTCGAGAAGGCGGACGGTGCTCGAAGAGCTGTACCTGCGGAATAGTTATTTTTACATCGGCGACTGCGCGTTCGATCTCGGTGAGTTTGAGAGCGCGATCCGGTCGTACTCGATCGCCAAGGACCGGTACTCGGATGAGGCGGCCTCGCTGGTGGCAATGGTGCAGATATTCAATTCGTACTTCGAGCTGGGTGATCTGGAACGGGCGCGGACCGCAAGCGAGCGGGCTCGCCGATTCTATGAGTCCCTGCCGAAGGAAGCCTGGGAAGACAAGTCGCTGCCCATGTCGAGGGCGGACTGGGAGCGGTGGCTCGATTCGAGCTACGAGCTTGCGGTCATGCGTTCGGAAGGACTGGACGGGTAGCGAGGGTAGATAGCGGCGGCGGAGCCCGCACGTTCGAAAGGGTCAAGGATGACCGAGACACCGCAGGAAAGCCCGGCCGTTGGGCTCATCGCGCTCGTGCACGAGCAGCTCGGGCTGTACGAGCAGCTCGAGGCGCTGAGCGTGCGTCAGCACACGCTGGTCGAGAGCGAGGACACCGATGCGTTGCTGGGTGTGCTCACCGAGCGTCAGCGTTTGATTGAGTATATTTCTGAGGTTTCATCGCGCATGACGCCGTTCCGCGCGCGGTGGGACGACCACGTGAATCAGCTGGCAGACGTCGAGCGGGAGGAACTCCGCAAGGGGCTCGACGCGCTTTCGGCGATGATGTCCTCGATCGCGGCACGGGACGAGGATGACCGCAGACGGATGGAGGATCGGCGCGAGCGAGTCAAGAGCCAGATCTCTGGCGTCAAGCGCGGCGGGGCGGCGGTGAAGTCGTACGGGCAGGCATCGTCGCGCGGGCCGCGCTACCAGGACAGGCAGGCCTGAGTGGTGCCCGATGCCCCGATCCATCCCGCGATGAATGTCAGTTCGAGCGAACTGGGCGAGCTATTTAGCGCTTTCAACGAGGTGACGGGAAAGCTGCAGGAGACGCACGAGCGGCTGACGGGCGAGGTTGTGCGATTAAAGGGTGAACTCAGGCGCGCCAACGACGAGCTCGACCGGTCGCGGCGATTGGCGGCGTTGGGCGAGATGGCAGCGGGCATCGCGCACGAGGTGCGGAATCCGCTGGGTTCGATCGGGCTGTACGCGGAGATGCTGACGACGGACCTTGTCGATCGCCCCGGCGAGTGTGAGATTGCGCGCAAGATTCGGCGCGTGGTCAGCGGTTTGGACGCGGTGGTGGGGGATGTGCTGAGTTTCAGCCGAACGATGCAGGTCCGCCGGATCGAGGTCGGCTTGCCCGATGCGATCGATCGGGCCGCCGAGAGCTGCAGGGAATTGCTCGAGGGCCAGCCGCGGGTGAAGATGACATTGACCGGCCGGGCATGCGAGATTGAGGCAGACGCGTCACTCTTGCAGCAAGCGCTGGTCAATGTCGTGCGCAATGCGGCCGAGGCGGCGGCGAGCAACGCGGGCGAGCGCTCGCCCGCGATCGAGGTACGGTGGGGCGAGGCGGAGCTCTTGACGGATGACGACGGCACGCCGGCGCTCTCGATTTGTGTGAGCGATTCGGGGCAGGGTGTGACGGATGAGGTGCGTGAGCGGATGTTCAACCCGTTCTTTACGACGCGGAACATCGGCACGGGGCTCGGGCTTGCGATCGTGCACCGGATCATCGATGCGCACGGCGGACAGATCCGTGTGCGCAACGCCGAGAGTCACGAGAGCTATCCGGGCGGCGCGGTGGTGGAGCTGCTGCTGCCCAGTGGGAGCAATCAGAGCGAAATTCACGTCACGGCTGGGACAAGCCGGGCGAGTGGGAGCGAGCAATGAAGACTGTGCTGGTGGTGGACGACAAAGAGATGATGCGCGACAGCGTGGGCTCGACGCTTCAGCGTGCGGGGTTTGCGGTCGTGACGGCCGAGAGCGGCGAGCAGGCATTGGGCGTTGCGGCCAAGAAGCGCCCGGACGCGGTTGTGACTGATCTCAAGATGCCGGGGCTCTCGGGCATCGAACTGCTCGAGAAGCTGGGTGAGATCGACTCGGAGCTGCCGGTGGTCTTGATGACGGCTTTCGGGACGATCGAAACGGCTGTCTCGGCGATGAAGCTGGGGGCGTTCGATTACATCACCAAGCCCTTCCAGGGCGATGAGCTTGTGATCGCGGTCAAGCGTGCCTGCCAGCACGTCAAGATTGTGCGCGAGAACGCGGTGCTCAAGGCTCAGTCGGCGCCGACGGTTTCGAGGGATGCCGGGGCGTCGCTGTTTGGGCTGGATCGTCTCATCGGGACATCGTCGGCGATGCGTCGCGTGCGTGAGCAGGTCGCGGCGGTGGCCGAGAGTCTGGGCACGGTTCTGATTATCGGCGAGAGCGGCTCGGGCAAGGAGGTGGTGGCGCGTGCGGTGCACGAGGTGAGCCAGCGCCGCGAGGGGCCGATGCTGGCGGTGAACTGCGCGGCCCTGAGTGAGAGTTTACTTGAGTCGGAATTGTTCGGGCACGAGAAGGGCGCGTTCACGGGGGCGGATCAGCTGCGCAAGGGTCGCTTCGAGCTTGCCGACCG
>CAXBOF010000261.1:0-4192 GCA_963977205.1 uncultured Phycisphaera sp.
TCTCGCGGCCGTCGGGCCAGACGCGGGGTTCGAGCTGGTCGGCTCCCCAGGTGCGGATGGTGTTGCCGCCGAGCGAGGCGAGCAGTTCGAGGTTGGTGTCGCCGCCCGCTCCATTGACGTAGTAGGGTTCACCCTCGACGAGGATCTGCCAGAAGCCTGTGTCGGGTGCCTGCTCAACGCGGACGGTCTGGGCGGTAGCACTGGTGGTGATGAAGATGATCGAGAGCAGGAGGCGGCGCATCATTGCTTGGTCCCTTGGCTGGTGCGGGGCGAGTTGTCCCAGATGGAGGCGCCGTCGGTGTCGATGACGTTGCGGTAGTAGTGCGCGGAGCTTTTGAGCGTGCGCTGCTGTGTGACGAAGTCGACGTGGATGAGGCCGAAGCGCTGGTGGTAGCCCTCGGCCCATTCGAAGTTGTCGAGCAGTGACCAGTGGAAGTAGCCCATGACGGGGATGTCATCGTCCATGGCGGTGCGGAGGGCGCGGAGATGGCGGGCGATGTAGTCGATGCGCTGCGGGTCCTGGACGCGGCCGGTGACATCGACCCAGTCGGCATTGGACAGGCCGTTCTCGGTGATGATGATGGGCTTCTGGTAGCGTTCGAAGAGGTACTGCGTGCCCCAGCGGAGAACGTCGGGTGTGATCTCCCATCCGAAATCGGAGCGGGGTGTGCCGACGCCCGGGGGGATGATGCTGGGCTTGCCGTCCTGCCCGGCGCGGACGAGGTCGCCTCGGTAGATGTTGACGCCGTAGTAGTCGAGTGGCTGGCAGACGGTTTTCATGTCGTTGCGCCAGCCGGCGTGGAGGACTTTGTCCATGCGTCCTTCGAGCTGTTCGGGGTACGTGCCGAAGAAGACGGGGTCGTTGTAGAGGGTGTTGCTCCAGATCGGGTTCTCACCGATGCCGATAGTGTGCTGCCGGGCGGCGTCGATGTCTTCGACGGATTCGGTGGCGGGGATGCCGCAGACCCCGACTGGCGCCCATCCGATCATGGGTTCTTTCTTGGCGTTTTCACGGATGATGACGGCGCTCTTGCCGTGGGCGAGGAGGACGTTGTGGCTCATGCGGAGCTGGTCGTCGATGGAGAGCTTCATGCCCGGGGCGTGCTCGCCCGTGCCGCAGCCGATGCCGATGAAGACCTGGGGTTCGTTGATGGTGAACCATTTGCTGACGCGGTCGGAGAGTCGATCGACGATGACGCGTGCGTACTCGGCGAACCAGTCTGAGCTTGCGGGGTTGAGCCAGCCGCCGCGGCGGTGGAGATCGACGGGGTAGTCCCAGTGGTAGAGGGTGGCCCATGGCTCGATGCCGTTGGCAAGGAGTTCATCGACAAGGTTGTCGTAGAAGGCGAGGCCCTGTTCGTTGATTTTACCGGTGCCGCTTGGCAGGACGCGGGGCCAGCAGATGGAGAACCGGTAGGCCTTGAGGCCCATGGCTTTCATGAGCTGGACGTCTTCCTTGTAGCGGTCGACGTGCTCGCAGGCGACGCGGCCGGTGTCGCCGCCGCGGACCATGCCGGGGCGACGGCCGAACTCGTCCCAGATGCACTGGCCTCGCTGGCTCGGTTCGGCGGCGCCTTCGATCTGGTAGCTGCTGGCGGCGGCGCCCCAGACAAAATCGGACGGGAATGTGCGTGCGTGATCGGACATACGAACTCCGTTTGGGTTAACCCTTCACCGCGCCTGATGCCAGGCCCGAGATGAAATCGCGTTGCAGGACAAGGAACAGAATCATGACCGGCAGGACGGATACAAGCGTCCCTGCCATGAGCAGACCATAGTCGCTGTAATAGGCCGTCTGCGTCTGGTAGATCACAACGGACAGCGGCTGCTTTTCTGCGGACTGCAGGACGATCTGCGGCCCGATGAAGTTATTCCACATCGCCAGGAAGGTGATGATGATGAAAGCGCCCACCATCGGGCGGAGCATCGGCAGGGCGATGACGGCGAAGATCTGGAAATCGCCCGCCCCATCGATGCGGGCGGCCTCGATGATCGAGCGCGGCACGCTCTGAAGCGTCGCCTGACGGAAGAGATAGACACCGAAGGCTGGCGCGATCGCGGGGAGAATCAGACCCGTGTAGCTGTCAAGCAGGCCGAGTGTGTGCAGCCACTGGTAGCTGGGAGCGATCAGCAGCGGCGGCGGAATGATCAGGGCAGCCAGGACGAGCCATTCGAACGACTTGCGCCCGCGGAAGCGCAGCGCGGCTGCGGCATACCCCGCGGCGGCACAGATCAGTGTGCCCAGAACGGCGGTCGTCGCCGAGAGGAAGATCGAGTTGGCCAGGGCACGACCGATTCCGATCTCGCTCGTGAAGAGCCGCTGGAGCTGGCGGAGTGTGAGCTCGTCCCAGGCGACGCCGAGGAAGCCTTCGCCCTTGGGCAGGAAGAGATACTCGAGGAATCCCTGCTCGGTTTTGAAGGCGCTGACGACGAGGTAGAGCAGCGGGACGACCACGACGACCGAGACGACCAGCAGCATCGCGTGCGTGAGAAAGAAGGTCGCGGATTTGGACTTTCGGCTGCCGGCACTCATGCGGACATCTCCCGGCGTTGGAGGAAGCGCTGCGTGATGGCCGCCGAGGCGAGCATGATGGCGATCATCCAGCCGATGGCGGTGGCGTAGCCGAGATCGCCCGTTTCGAAGCCGCTCTTGAAGAGGTAGGTGACGAGGGTGAGGCCTTTGTCCTGCACGCCCACGCCGTCGCGGAGCATGATATAGGCGAGCTCAAAGACCTGGATGCTCCCGATGACCGAGAGCAGCACGACGAAGATGGCGACGGGTCTGATCGCGGGGAGGATGACGTGGACAAAGCGTTTCCACGGGCCTGCGCCGTCGATCATGGCCGCCTCTTCGAGCTCGCGCGGGACGTTCTGGAGCGCAGCAAGGAAGTAGACCATGTTGAAGCCCGCGTACATCCAGAGCGCGGTGATGATGAGCGTGGGCAGCGCGAGCGTTTCGAGCCAGGGGATGCCCAGCAGTTCCGAGCGCGAAGGCAGCCACGAATTGGCCTGGATGACGGGAAGGCCTCGGAGCCAATCGGCGCCGGAGGCGAGGAGTGTGTTGACGAGTCCCTTTTGTTTCTGGAACATCACCGAGGCGAGCACGGCGACAAAGACGAGCCCGACGAGCTGGGGCGAGAAAAAGAGCAGGCGGAAGAAGCCCCGGCCTTTGATGCCGGGCTTGTTGAGCAGCAGCGCCAGCCCGAGTGCGATGGGCAGCTGGATGAGCACGGAGCCTGCGGTAAAGAGCAGCGTGTTGCTCATCGCCTTCCAGAACCGCGGGTCGTGCAGGGCCTGCGAGAACTTCTCGAAGCCGACGTATTGCGTCGCGCTTGGGCCGAAGGTGTGGTGCGTCGCCAGCGGGATGGCCTGCAGGAGCGGGACGAGCGTGAAGACGACAAAGAGCACCAGAAACGGCGCGATCAGCAGGTAGGGCGCGGGGTTGACGCGGCTTCTCATGGCGCGACCTCCTCGGGAGACGAGGCGGTGGCGACGCTGTCGCGATGGAAGGCGTTGCGCTCAATCAGGCTTGCGACCTCGCGCTGGGCGAGTTCGAGCTGGCGGCGGGCGATGGGCTCGATGGATTTTGCGTCGTAGATGCCGGCCTTCTCGGCTTCGGTGCGCGTGCGGCTGACGGCGTTCTGCACCGCGGCCCGGGCCTGGGTGAAGTAGGGCGTGGCGGCTCTGATCGGCACGTCCGGCGCGAGGTCGATGTACATGCGGCCCTTGCGCTGACCGGAGAAGTACGCGTCGGGCTCGTCAAAGAGCGGGTTGTCCCAGTGCTCGCGCACGGGCGTGATGATGTCGCCCATGCGGTAGAGTTCGAGCGCGAGCTCTTCGGAGAGGTAGAGATGCTTGGAGAAATTCCAGGCGGCCTCGATGTCTTTGGTGGTCTTGGCGATACCCAGCATCGAGCCGCCCCAGACGCTGGTGCGCCTTCCGCCCGGCTCCCACGCGGGCAACGGGATGACCTTCATCTTGCCCTCGAGCGTGGGGACGTTACGGCGCCAGACGTTGCACATCCAGTCGGGCATGAGGTAGCACAGCGCGTGACCCTCGACCTTGAGGCGGTCACCCGTTGGGCTGAACTCGGGTACGTGCGTGGCGACGCGGTCGGGGCCGATCATCCAGCTGACCATCTTGGCGACTTTCTCGACGTTGACATCGCGGTCGATCGCAAGTGTGCCCGTCT
>CAXBOF010000262.1:0-4190 GCA_963977205.1 uncultured Phycisphaera sp.
CGCGCCGGCATCACTGGCGTTGATCGGCGTGGGCGCTCTCGGCGCGACCCGCCGCAGACGATAAGCACCACGACGAGATCACTCACTCCACTGACGCGGCGTCTGGGCTCACACCCGGCGCCGCGTCTTTGTGCGCGCCCGAGGCGGTGGCGAGCACGATCACGCCAGTGATGATGAGCGCGACGCCGCCGGCCTTACGCCAGTCGAAGGACTCGTGCAGAAACAGGACACCCAGCATCACGGCGATCGCCGGGGCGAGCGAGAACGCGATGGGTTTGACGCGGCTGACATAGAAGCAGAGCATCCCGCCCGCGCCGGCGATGAGTCCCGAGCCGAAGATGAGTTTGAGCAGCGTTGCGGTCTCGGCCTGCCAGAACTTCACGGGTTCCATCTTGCGTCCGGCGACCAGGGCCGCCCAGACCGCCCACATGACGGGCAGCGCGACGGTTGAACGCACCGCGATAGCCGTGATCGGGCCGATCGATTTAGTATGTAACACGCTCTTGGTGAAGACCTCCCCGACACCCCAGCACAGCCCCGCCAGCACGGCGAAGACGATCGCGACCATCGGCAAACTCCTTAGTGATTGACAGAGATGAACGACAGATGCATCGCGCTGTGGCTGCGGTTGATCGTGATCCACTGATCGCGCGTCAATTCACCAAAGAGCGGGCTGGCGGGGATGTAGGCGTCGCCTTTGCGCGTGCGCTCGATGCAGGTGCGGAGCGCTTCCATGCCCTGCTCGAACGTCACGCCCTGTCGCGGCATGAAGGCGTCCATCTTTGCGGGGATTTTGAAGCCGGGCGGTGGCGGGCTGCCGCTGACCGCTTTCTTCTTGAAGAGCACCTGCGCCATAATCCGGATGGGCATGGGGACCTTGCCGGGCGGGAAGCCGTCGAGCGAGCACGTCCAGAAGTTGGCGATGTGATCGAGGATCTCGGCGGGCGTCCAGTTGCCGGTGTGCCCGAGGTTCCCGGCGGCATTGGCGGCCTCGAGGCGATCAAGCTCGGCGCTGAGTTCATCGAGCGAGCCGAAACTCAGTTCACGCCGGGGGGCGGTTTTGGTGTTGACCATTGGCTGCTCCTTCTCCCGCTGCACCGGCCGACTCTAGACAAAGAAACAGCCCCGCGTACTGGCGGGGCTGATTGCCTTTGCAAGTTCTTGTCGTGCCTCTTACCGCCTCCGACGAGCGGCCACAAAACCAGTTCCTGCCAGGAGCACGAGCCCGCCCGGTGCCGGCACGGGTGTCACGCTGACGTATACGTCGTCCATGCCGTTCGCGAAATCACCGTTACCCAGAGGCGTCACCACCACCTTGGCCAAGGGCACGTCAGAAATGAAGCCCGCGAAGGCCGTCCCCGCATTGGACGCTTCGATCGAGGCGATCAGGTTGTCCTGCTCGTCATACCCGAGCACACGGACCCAGTCGCCCTGAGCGTTGGTCTGGCCGAAGGCGTAGATCGAGTCGCCCGGGTTGTCGGGACGGATTACCCACGACGCGCCGAAGGGACGCCCATTCCCGAAGTTCTGCATCCAGCTGCTGCCGGAAGGCGCCCCTGCGAACGACTGGATGATCGGGAGCGGCGCGGCGTTCCCGTCGGCATACTCCGGCGCGAACCGGCCGTCGTTGTTGGGCATGTCGCCCACTTCTGCCCCGCCGGCAAACGACTCGAAGTTCTCCATCGGAACCGCCTCGCCGGAAAGCAGAAGGAATTCCGCCTCGAAAGACGCGCGAGCGCTCGCATACGTCGTGTTGACACCCGCGTAGTACGTGACATCCGCCTGCGCCATGCCCGCGCAGACAACCACCACGAGCCCACCGATACCGCGACATCCCATTGCTTGATTCCTCTCTCACTCGGTAGTGATACCAAATGCACAGACAACCGAACACAAGAAACAATACAGGAACCTCGTGGTATCTACCTAGTCTTTTCTCGAATCAGCGAGTTACCGGATACACGGCCACGGAGCATCTTTCCTAAATTGACAAATGAACCCACAAAGAAACAGCCCCGCACACTGGCGGGGCTGCTCGTAAATCTCAGGATTGTGCCGCTATCAGGCGTTGGCTGCCATTTTCTCGGCCTTCTTGCGGGCGTCGTCGAGCGTGCCGACGTACATGAACGCGGACTCGGGCAGGTCGTCGCCCTCGCCGTTGACGAGGCGCTCGAACGAATCGATCGTGTCCTCGAGGCTGGTGTAGATGCCCGGGAAGCCGGTGAAGAGCTCGGCCACGTAGAAGGGCTGGGAGAGGAATCGCTCGATGCGGCGGGCACGGGCGACGATCTGCTTGTCGTCTTCCGAGAGCTCGTCGACGCCGAGAATCGCGATGATGTCCTGGAGGTCCTTGTACCGCTGCAGAATCCGCTGCACGCTGCTGGCGACGGCGTAGTGACGCTCGCCCAGGATGCCCGGATCGAGAATCGATGACGTCGAGGCGAGCGGGTCCACCGCGGGGAAGATGCCCTTCTCGGCGATGCCACGCGCGAGCGTGACGAAGGCGTCGAGGTGAGCAAACGCGGTTGCGGGTGCGGGGTCGGTGAGGTCGTCGGCGGGGACGTAAATAGCCTGCACCGAGGTGATGGCGCCCTTGGCGGTCGAGGTGATGCGCTCCTGGAGCTCACCCATCTCGGTCGAGAGCGTCGGCTGGTACCCCACGGCCGAGGGCATTCGGCCCAGCAGCGCCGACACTTCCGAACCCGCCTGGGTGAATCGGAAGATGTTGTCGACGAACATCATGGTTTCCTTGCCGGATGCGTCGCGGAACTCCTCGGCCATGGTCAGGCCGGAGAGAGCGACACGCAGACGCGAGCCGGGGGGCTCGTTCATCTGGCCGAAGACCATCGCGACCTTGTCGAGGACGTGCGCGGTGTTGCCGTTGGCGTCGGTGTACTCGGCCTCTTGCATTTCGAGCCAGAGGTCGTTGCCTTCGCGGGTCCGCTCGCCCACGCCGCAGAACACGGAGTAGCCGCCGAACTCACGGGCGACACGCGCGATCATCTCCTGGATGATGACGGTCTTGCCCACGCCCGCACCGCCGAAGAGGCCGATCTTGCCGCCTCGGACGAAGGGGCAGAGCAGGTCGACGACCTTGATGCCGGTGACGAGGATTTCGGTTTTGGGGTTGAGCTGGTCAAACTCGGGCGGGGCGCGGTGGATGGGCATCCGCTTGGCGCCGTCGAGTGCGGGCTTGTTGTCGATCGGGTTACCCAGCAGGTTGAAGACGCGGCCAAGGACAGCCTCGCCCACGGGGACGGTGACCGAAGAGCCGGTGTCGGTGATCTCCATCCCGCGGCTCATGCCGTCGGTCGAACCCAGCGAGACCGCACGCACGACGCCGCCGCCGAGGTGCTGCTGCACCTCACCGACGAGGTGCTTGGTCTCGCCATCGCGTTGCCGGGTGAGCTCGACGGCGTTGTAGATCCCTGGGAGTGCATCCTCGGGGAACTGGGCGTCGAAAGTCGAGCCGATGATCTGGATAACGGTACCTTTGGTGCCTGCAGCCATTCGGCCGATCCTCCGCTGATAGGTGACCCCCTGCGCTCCAGAGGCAGGGGGTCAGAGGATAGGCCAAGGCCCCGGCGATGGCGAGGTTTCTGGCTCTTTCGGCTGCCCAACTCGGCCCCGATCAGGGTCCGTAGGCCCGGCGCCAAGCGTCGGGCGATTTGTGCTTGCGCGGGGCCACGAAGAAGGTGTACTGGCTGGTGTCCGCCCCGCCTTCCATGCGTTCGGCCCGGACGGATCCATCCAGAAAGGCCAGATGCCCGATACGTGGGCCGTACCAGAAGCCCTCGACCGCGTGAACCGTCTGAAGCTCCGCCTCTGAGTATCGGCCGGCCTCGGTCTGGCCCGCACCGCCCACGACCACGAATCGCCAGGGGTCGGCTGTCACATTCCTTGGCCCGAGACGGGTGGTGTACGCCCCGCCCGGACCGCCCTCGTTGTGGAAGCCGACCGTCGCGCCGGGCTGGCACCACATCCACTCGTTGGCGAAGTAGCTCGTCCCGAGCGCCAGGAACGACGTCTCGGCGATATCCGCCTCGGTTTCCATGCCCAGGCGTTCCCACACCGGCTCGTTGATGATGGCGGCGTAATACAGCCCATCGTCCGCCGGTGAATCGAAGACCTCGCTCAGGGCGCTCGTGTTGGCCTCGAGATCCAGATACGTATTGAGCGGGCGGTCCAGA
>CAXBOF010000263.1:0-4183 GCA_963977205.1 uncultured Phycisphaera sp.
ACCGCTTGGCCTCGTAGCTGGCGGCGATCACGCACGAGCCCTCCGACTCGACGGGGATCACCCCGACGGGCCGCCCGCGCAGCTGTGGCCGCAGATGCTGCTCCACGGACGCGAAGTAGCCGTTCATATCGACAAAGAGCCAGTTCAGAGGTGGGCAGGGCGGTTCGGGCATAGCCCGTATATTACCCTAACGAATCGTGATCGCAAGGGAAATCTGGCTAGGCTTTCCGCGGCTTCTTGCGTCCCAGCCGATCGATCGTCAGCGTCACGCCCAGCCCGACGACGATCAGGCCCAGTGAACCGCCAAGGTGCATCCCCGTCGGCGTAAACGTCCGCTGGGGCCAGTCCTTGGGTTTGACCTCTGCGGCTTCTTCTGCTGTCGCGATGGTCTGCCCCTTGATGACATCGCCCACCTCGGGCGGGATGCCCTCGCGGAACGGGTAGAGCCCCGCCGGCGCTGCGATAAGCAGACCCAAAAGCACGCCAAGCGTCGCGCGTTCGTAGCGGTGCAAAACGAACCGCAGCACATTGGCCACGACCGCGATGCCCACGATCACGCCGACGCCCACGGGCACAACGATCGAGAGCTGATCGAACAGCGCATCGAGATTCGCGTCCTTGGCCGCGCTGACCGAGTCCTTGATCGCGTTGACGATCGTGTCGTATAGACCCAGTAATAGCAGGAGATACGCGCCGCTCACGCCCGGCAGGATCATGGCGCTGGCGCCCGCGATGCCGCCCAGAAAGAGCATGATGAAGTTTGCGTCCCCGCCGCCGCCCTCGGCCCCGCGCAGCTGCAGCGCCGCCAGCCCGGCCATCACGACCATGCCGACAATCAGCCCCGTCGAGACGGGCGTATCGAAGACTTTGCCCGTGTTGGCTTTGGATTCTCTGATCATCCGCCAGATCAGCGGCGCGCCGCCCCAGGTCAGACCGATGAACAGGCTGTACATCGCCCAGCGGTGCGTCTCGAGCAGCCCGGCGATCAGCCCCGAGCACCCGGCGATCGCGATGCCCGCAAAGAGCACGACCGTGCTTAGCAAGAGAATCGTCGGCCTTGTCAGTTTCAGGCGCGTCACGCTGCTGATGGCGTCGATGAAACGTGTGTAAATACCGACGGCTACCAGCATCGTCCCGCCGCTGATGCCCGGGACCAGGTTCGCCAGTCCCATCATCACGCCGCCAACCGCGGCCCGCACGAGCAATCCCCCGCTGACCCGCTCAGTGGCGGGGTCGGGCTGGCCGATAGTATCGACTGCGGGCTTGCTCAAGGGTTCGCTCCAATCGGAGGATGTTTCATGGCGGTTCTGGTCACAGGCGGTGCAGGCTACATCGGCTCGCACGGGGTCAAGCGTTTACTCCAGGAGGGCCACGAGGTCGTCGCCGTCGACAATCTCTTCCGAGGCCACGCCGAGGCGATCGAAGCGCTCAGGTCCGTCGGGCCGGGCAAGCTCCACTTCGCCGAGGCCGACATCGGCGATAAGCCAACGCTCCTGAAACTCATGCGCGAGCACGGCGTAGACACCGTCATGCACTTTGCCGCCCTGGCGTACGTCGGCGAATCGGTCGACGAGCCGCTGCGATACTACCGCAACAACACCGCCTCGGCTCTCACGCTCCTCGATGCATGCGACGAAGCGGGCATCACCAAGTTCGTCTTCAGCTCCACATGTGCCACCTACGGCGAGCCGCCCAGGGTGCCCATGGACGAGTCCACACCCCAATCGCCCATCAGCCCCTACGGCATGAGCAAGCTGCACGTCGAGCACATGCTCCGCGACTACGCCAACGCCTGCCGCGTCACCGGCAAGCCCTTCGCTTACGCCGCCCTGCGATACTTCAACGTCGCAGGCTCCGACCCCGAGGGCCTGATCGGCGAAGACCACGACCCCGAGACCCACCTGATCCCCGTCATCATCGAAGCCGCCCTCGGCGTGCGCGAGCAGATCAAGATCTTCGGCACCGATTACCAGACGCCCGATGGCACCTGCATCCGCGACTACATCCACGTGTGCGATCTCATCGACGCGCACGTCGCCGTCATGAACGCGCTCAAGCCCGGCGATGAACGCTTCTACAACCTGGGCATCGGCAAGGGCTACTCCGTCCGCGAGATCATCGAGGCTGTCCGCCGCGTTTCGGGCAAGGACTTCAAGGTCGTAGAGGTCGCACGCCGACCGGGCGACCCGGCGGCCCTGTTCGCCGACGCCTCCAAGATCAATAGCGAACTTGGCTGGTCCGCCAAATTCACCGACGTCGACGAGGTTGTCCGCACCGCGTGGAACTGGTTCAAGAGCCACCCGAACGGCTACGAAGGATGAGATCACTTGTCCCCGTGATCGCGTTGTCCCTGCTGTTCTGCCCGGGCTGTTCGTACGTTCCCAATACGCAGCCGGAGCCGGTCGAGAGCGAGTCCAACGCGAACGAGTCGGTCTCGGCTGAGCCCACCAGTTTCGACTGGCCCGCACGGTGGGGCAGCTTTGCCAACCAGGCGCGAGGCGTGGTCTACGAGGACATCCGGTTCATCACCGATTGGCAATCGGGCCGGATCCCAAACGATTATCTCCTCCCACCCGACGAGATCGACGAAGAGCAGATCCAGCTACTGCTCGGCAGCTCTGCCCAGACCGTGCCCGCCGAGCTCACGCCCGAGCTCGAAGTCGGTGGCGGGTTCATCATCCGCCCCATTGAGGGCGAGCCGGCGGGCTCGATCGGTGAGTACCGCCAGTACCTGACCTTCGTCTCGGGCGAGCGCGACGATCTGAGGAGTGTGCTCCGCATCCAGCGGACATGGTTCACGTTCGCCGAGCCCAAAGGCGCCAAGCCTCGCGGTCTTGCGATCCTGATGCCGGGCATGTTCGCCACGCCCCGGGATATCGGCGACCGCGCTGAGCGGGGTCTGCTGATGCGCGGCTGGGCGGTGCTGCGGATGCTCTCGCCGCCCTCACGCATGAGTGAGCACACGGTCTACCAAGTGCCGCTCGATCACGATCGCACCGCTGTCATGGAGCAGATCGCGTTCGATATGGACACGCGCGTCGCCGAGGCCGCGTACGCCGTCAAAGCGATGGCCGATCACGTCGTCCGCGGCAGCTCCAGCCTGCCCGGTGCGCCGCGCATCATCATCGGCATGAGCGGGAGCGCCATCGCCCTGCCCACGATCGTCGCCTACGAGCCTAAGGCCTACGACGCCGCGGTCCTTGTCGCCGGCGGCGCCAACTCATTCAGCATCGCCCGGCGCAGCTCCTACCGCGAATGGATCGACGCAATCGGTTTCGAATACACGCCCCGCCAGCCGACTACCGATGAACTGGCGACCCTCGACGCTGAGTATCTGGAATATTCAAAGCTCGACGGCTACCACACCGCCGAGGCGATGGCCGACATCCCGGCGCTCATGATCCACGGCGCGACGGACACCGCCGTTCCTGCCGACACGGGCGAGCTGCTCTGGGAAAGACTCGGCAAGGGCGAACGCTGGGTCATGCCCGTAGGCCACGAGCTCGTCTTTGCGGCCTTGCCCGTGCGGATGGTTGCGATGCTCGACTGGCTCGAGGAGAAGACCGCGGAGCCCTCGCCTTGATCATCCTCGTCAGCCCGTACCACATGACGACCCGCGAGCCGGCGGCCATGGCATCACTCGCGCTGGCCGAGTACGTCGTGACGGCCATGCCCACGCCCGCCGGGGCAGCCACGCGCGAAGCCGTCACGCAGGCCGCCGAGCGCGTGTCGTACTACGCCGATCTCATGCACCGCTGGGAATGGGCAAGGCCTCTCTTCGACGCGGGCGTCTGCGGCACAGCGATGTCGGGCGAGGACCCGCTCGACGACATTCTCAACATCTCGCGGGCCATCGACGAAGACGACCGCTACGCGGGTCTGCGCCCGTTCATGCGCACGGTTCTGGAGGAACAGGGCGATGACATGCTCCGCGCGCTCTGCCGCGATGTCATCCGCACCGGCCCGGACCCGGCGATCAGCGTCCCTGTCACCGCAAGCCTCGATCGTTTCGCGTATCGGCACGATCTCGTCGTGGCGCGCAGCCACGAACGCTCGCAAGCGCAGCGATACGAGGCGAAGCTGGCCCAGCCGATTCTCCGCTTTGCGCTGCCGCTCATCCTGCAGGGCCCGGGCGATCGTGTGCTCGAGTTCCGCGGCAGGCTGATGGAAGAACTCGACATAC
>CAXBOF010000264.1:0-4180 GCA_963977205.1 uncultured Phycisphaera sp.
TCCAAAGGGGGGAGCCGGCGTCCCTCCCTTTGGTCGTGATGCAGCGTCGAAACGCTGCTGGGGTCCAGGGGCAACGCCCCTGCCTGAACACTGATGGGAGCTTCCCATCTGGGCTGTTCAGGCTGCCGATACACCACACCCGAGCGCAGATCAGGGTGTACGTGTCTCGGCGGTCGTCGTTTGGGGTCGAAACCCCAACCAGATATAGTGTTTGCGAGCCCACAGGGCTCGGATACACGAGTAAATGTCATACATTTACATATCTGGCTACAATCCAGCCCAAAATTAACCATAACCATGTCCGTTGTCAAGAAAATTCAGCTTGGTTGCGGCCCGCTCTGGGTGTACGCCTCTGGCGTTCTCGCTTCGTTCCGCTGTATCAGCGTGTCTCGGTGGTTCCCGTGCCCGGTCCCTGTTCCGCTCGTGGTGCGGCCTTCTTCTTGCGGGGTGTCCGCTTCATCGGTGCACCGGGATCGAGACGGATTCCGAGCTCTCTCACGGCCGCAGAGATCGCTTCGGCCGCGGCCTTCTGGCGTTCGGTCTTCACACCGGCCTCGGCTTCGCGCAGCCCTTTGTGCATCGCCTTGAGAGCCTCGCCGCTCAGCGTGTCTTTCAGAGCATCGATCTGGGATCGAAGCTCTGTGATCTTGGCCGAGCCCTCGGACGGTAATCCGAGCCAGTTCTCGATATCCTTGGCGAGACGCTCTGTGATGGCGGTGAGGCTTTCGTCCATACCCCAATGGTATCAGACAGCGGCTAGAGCCCGTTGCAGCAGATGACCAGATTCCCTGCGCATTTGGTGAGAGACTGTCCACTGTCTACGCACCGATCAAAGGCGTCGTAGCAGCTCTGCGGGCAGGGCGTCTGGAGCCCAAGACTCTTGCTCAAACGATCGACCACGACTATTGCTGCCTCTCGATCTTGACAGCCGGCGAGTTCATCCACGTCCCGGAGGAACGCGCTGAGCTCGTCTCCATGAAGCTTGTTCCGTCCAGCCGACCTGATCCGATCGAGCACTCCGCCTTGATCATCCATCGGGGAACCCTCCTTGTGGTTCTCAGCAGCATAATCGATGTGGTCGCCTCGAAATACCTGTTGCGCTAACGGAAAGTGCTGCGGCGCAGCACCGATTTCTATTGACATATCGACACCGCGTGTGCCATCAGTCCCGTTGTCATAACCAACAACGGAGGCCCACATGGCCACACTCGATATCTACCAGGCGGTCACGGACCGCATTATCGAGCTGCTCGATCAGGGGACTGTCCCCTGGAAGCAGCCGATCCGATCGCAGGGCGGCAGCGGCCGCCTGCCCACGAATCTGCTCTCGGGCCGCGAGTACCGCGGCATCAACGTCTTCCTGCTCGCCGTCACGGCTTGGGCTGAGGGCTACGAGTCGCCGTATTGGCTGACGTTCAAACAGACCAAAGAGAAGGGCGGCCATGTCCGCAAAGGCGAGAAGGGCTCGCTCGTGATCTTCTGGAAGCAGCACGCCACCGAGGACAAGAAGACAGGCGAGCCGATCAAGATCCCCGTGCTCCGCAGGTACACCGTTTTCAACACCGATCAGTGCGACGGGATCGAGCTGCCATCCGACGAGCCGGGCAGTGGGGGAGGCGAGGACGCCGAGCCCCCAGGCGGGTTCACGCCCATACGAGAGTGCGCCGAGATCGTCGCCGGCTACGCTGGCGGGCCGAAGATCGAGCACAGGGGTGGGCGAGCCCTGTACGCACCACAAAACGACACGGTGCGTATCGCAGAGCCGGATCGGTTCGAGACGGGCGAGGCCTACTACGCGACGCTCTTCCACGAGCTGGTGCACTCGACCGGGCACAGCACGCGGCTGGACCGCGGGCTCGATCGAGAACTCTCGCCGTTCGGATCTCCGGACTACTCGAAGGAGGAGCTCGTCGCCGAGATGGGCTCAGCGTTCCTGGCCGCGGCGGCCGGGATCGGCACGCAGACCATCGAGCAGTCCGCCAGCTACATCGACGGCTGGCGGAAGAAGCTGGGACAGGACAAGAAGCTCATCATCAACGCCGCGGCTGCGGGGCAGAGGGCGGCGGATTGGATTCTGATGGCGCGGCGGGCAGGGATTCATGAAAGGCCTCCGACATTGGGGTAGCTGGTGCCGGCCGACTAAGAGCTCGATCGGCCACCCACAGCACCCCGAAACTCAAAAGGATGATGCCGATGACCGCGGTGATCGTGACCACGGTGTTGGAATTCCCTTCGACGCGGCCGCGAGCGTTCCGATACTCGAACTCGACCTCCGCCCGATCCGATGGTTCTGGCTTGGTGGTCATGACCAGTCCTCCTCGATTGCATCGAGGTAGGCAGCGTGCTCCGATCCCTCAAACCATTTCTTGATCTTGTGCAGCTTCTTGGAGAGGGCTGGGCCGGATCTATACCCGAGGATGCTCGCAATCTCCTTGACCATGAACTTTCGACTGAGGCTGCCTTTGTATCCGTAATCATTTCGCAGACTGTTCTGCTCAGACGCCGTCAAAGAGTCTGGGAAATTTCTGATCTTGAAGGCCAGTACCGATCGCTCGGAAATTCGAGTGGAATCGATCAAGTATGCAAAGATCCCCGGCGGCGGTCCCGACGACGGTTTCGTCACGCTCCGCAGATAATGACTGACAGCTATTTTCTCGATGTACTTGGCAGCACCTCGCTCAGCACCTGGGCGATCGATGTCGAAGTTGCTGATAAACTTCGAGGAGATTATCTCGATCTGTGTGGCGGCATAACCGGCGAAGTCCTCTCCATTTCCGACCGGGATTCCAAAGGATGGTGCAGCTTTGACTCTGCCGAGCAATGGGGCGACGCGATCGAAGCATCGCTCATCGGCCATAATAATGATCGTCGCCTTGAGTACGCGCAGTTCTTCGCCGAAGATCCCGTCGCCTGCTGCAATCTGCTGTCGCGATTTGCCTTTGTGTTTCTTTGCCCACTCGCTGAAGAATATGGGAAGAATGGTGCGTTTCGCGTAGAGAAGCCTCGTCTCCCACGGCAAATGATTCCCGCGATTTTTGAGCCGCTTGAGCGATTTTGCTACGATCGCGTCAGGGTCGTGACCGTTCTTCTCCAACCATCTGACCGGTTCAAGAACAGCCGGATCGGTCTGGAGGAGTGCTTTGTACTCGTTGCTTGCGGTCTCTGATTTTCGTTGCTTCTCTGTCATGGTGTTTGGCTCCTGTACGAAAAGAGCGACTTCGCCCCTGTACATGTAAAACCAACACCTACAGACGTCTCCACTTCAGACTCTAGGATCCGTGTATCGGTCCTCAGAGAATGATCCGTTCGACCTCATCGAGCGTCGCCTCCTGCTCTCGGCGGTCATAGAGCTTCGTCGTCTTGGGTGAGGCGTGACCCGCCATGTACTGCGCCCGCTCGAGAGCGCCGTCGTTCGTCAGATACGCCGTGATCCCGGTCCCACGGAACGTGTGGTTGCAGAACGACGTGCCCAGCCCGGCGGCCTTCGTCCGCCGGCGGACCATCGCCCAGGCTTCCGAGCGGTTGAGCCGCGTGGGCGTGTAGCCCGTGCGCTGCCGGTTCATCGTGCGGAAGATCGGACCCTCGGTCTCACCCAGCTCGGCCAGGTACTCGTCCATGTACTCGGTGAGCGTGTGGTGGGAGGGCATGTCGATCGTGTTGCCGCCCTTTTCCTCGAGCCGCAGCTTCATCCCGCGGCCGACCTGGAAGTAGTCGCCGACGTCCATGCCCAGCACCGCTGAGATCCGCCCGAACGTGTACACCATCGCGCCCAGGATCGCCCGGTCGCGCAGGCCGATCGGGGTGCTTGTATCGATCGAGGCGAACAGCTCGCGGGCCTCAGACCCGCTGAGGACCTGCGTCTTGCCGGTCCTGACCACCTGCTTAGGGCCTCGCACTTCCGTGGCCGGGTTGCGGGGGAGCACCTGGCGGATGACGAGGAAGTCGCACAGGTGCCGGATCGCCGCCAGATGCTGCTTCACCGTGGAGATCGAGACACCCCGGCCGCCCTCCTCTTCTGAACGGCCCAGGTGTTCGATATATCCCGCGACGTGGACGGGCTCGACTGAACGCAGATCCCCGCGCTGGTCCTCAACCCATCTTAGAAACGCTGCGACATTGCGCGCATAGGCCGCCCGCGTGTTCTCGTTCCTGATCTGGGCGGTGAAGAAGTCGATGAAGG
>CAXBOF010000265.1:0-4164 GCA_963977205.1 uncultured Phycisphaera sp.
GGGTACTTTCTTGTTGGTGTGCCGGGCGTGCTGATCGCGGTGCGCCTCTTTGGGCCTGTGTTCTCCAAGCTGCTGGGATTGCCCAGGATGATGCTCCGGCGGACGATCGAGCAGACCCCCTACCGCTTCGGGTTCACCGCCGGTGCGATGATGGGCGGGCTGGCGCTGATGATCTCGATCTGGACGCAGGGCGGCTCGTTGATGCGCGACTGGCTCGGGAACCTCAAGTTCCCCGACGCATTCGTCAGCGGGCTGGCGCTCACGCCCGAAGCGCAGGAGACGCTCGACGAGATGCCCTTCGTCACCGGCACGTGCGCGATCACGCTGCACCCGGTCGAGACGGACGCGTTCGGTGTCAAAGGGCTGACGACGTACATGAGCACGTTCATCGCCTTCGAGCCCGAGATTTTCTTTGAGCTGGCGGAGCTGACCTTCATCGAGGGCGACGAAGAAACCGCCAAGGCCCGGCTGATCGAGGGCGACGCGATCCTCGTGGCCCGCGAGTTTCAGGTCGCGCAGGGGCTGGGCGTGGGCGACACGTTCGTCTGCCGATACCAGGGTGAGGAATACCCCTTCGAGATCGTGGGCGTCGTGACGAGCCCGGGGCTGGACATCGTCAGCAAGTTCTTCAACATCGGCGAGGAGTACGCGCAGCAGGCGATCCACGCGGTGTTCGGCTCTCGCCGGGACATGATCGAGAAATTCGGGAACGAGTCGATCAATCTGATCCAGATCGAGCTGGACAAGGACTTTGATGACGCCGAGGCGATCGAGATCATCCGGCACGATCTTTTCTCGTACGGCATCCGCGACGCGGGCAGCGGGCGGGCGATCAAGGAGCAGCTCCGCGTCGTGCTCGGCGGCGCGATCGGGGCCTCGACGGTCGTTGGGATCTGCGCGATGATCGTGGCGTGCTTCGGGGTGGCAAATCTGATCGCGGCGGGCATCGAGGCGAGGCGCTTCGAACTGGGCGTCCTGCGGAGCATCGGTGCGCAGAAATCGGTCCTGCTCCGCATGGTCATCGGCGAAGCACTGATCATCGCGGCTGTCGCGTGCGTGCTCGGATCGGCGATGGGGTTCCAGGGCGCCTGGGCCGGGCGCGAGATGAACAAGATGATCATCGGGCTGGATTCGAAGGCCTATTTCCCGATCGTCGGGACGCTGCTCGGCTGGGTGCTGGTGCTGCTGATCACGAACGCAGCGGCGTTGCCCGCGGGGTACCTCGTGATGCGCACGAGCCCGAGGGCGCTGCTTCAGGCCAAGGGCTGATCCGTTTCGCGGGCCGCGTCGCGTTCCTGCCTCACGGCTTTGACGACGAGCATCCCGACGCCGACCAGGAATATCAGAAGGCCGCCGATCAAGCCGAACTGGAAGACTGGGAGCATGCTTTGTGCTCGTTTGACGATGCTCGGCGCGACGCGGTAGACCTGATCATGCGGAAAGGTGCCGGCGACACTGAGCGTGATCTGGCCGTGCGCTGGGGGCGTGAAGAGACAGATCGCCTGCCTCTTGCGCTCAAAGCCGGGCATCACCGTTTGCTGTACACGCCATTGGTGCGGGTGCGTTTCGATTGGCTTGTTTGTCTGGCGATCAACGATCTCAATATCCAAGTCCGCCGGTGGATCGTTGAGCGGGCGATTGGATGTGATGTGTGTGCCGGCGAGCTCGCGCCAGACGACCATGTCCTTTCCGGTCTCCTCGAGATCGATCTCGACGGTGCAGGGCACGGTGATACCGACACCCGAGGCCATGAAATTCGTCCATGTCCACAGCCCGCCGACGGCGGTCCCGAGGAAGGCAACCACCCCGAGCAGGATGAGCCCGAGCGCGAGCAGCGTTGTGCGTGAGAATCGCATGGGCCCATCGTACTGGATGTCTGATTGGGTGTCTTGGAGCCCCGGTGATCAGGCTTCGACGAGCTTCTTGAGCTTCTGGAGGCCGTCGGTCCAGCCCTCTTCGAAACCTTCGGGGAGGTCGTCGTCGAATTCGCCGGCCATGCGGTGGTCGACTTTGACGGTGGTGACGCCGTTGTCTTCCTCGAAGGTGATGGTCATGTTGATGATCATGGCCGAGGGGATGGTGCAGTCCCCGCGCATGCGGATGGATTTGTTGGGTTTGATCATGGTGATCTGCGCGAGGGCGTTGAAGCCGCCGTCGGGCAGCTGCATGTAGAAATGGCCGCCGAGCTGGCGGTCGCAGCGCGAGGGCTTGTTCTGGATGTCGGCCTCGGTCTCGAAGAACCACTTGTGCGTGTCCTCGAACCACGCCTCGAAGACGGTTTCTTTCTTGGCTTTGATGTCGACCTGTGCGGCGACGTGCGCGATGCGTGCGGGCTTGTCGGAGATCTTGGCGGACATGGTTTGTTCCTTTCGTTCGGTGAGCCTTTTCAGCGAGAGCAGTGAGCCCGCCCAGGTGTCTTCGTACTTGCTGACCCACCGCTCGTAGATCTGCCGGAGCGGGACGGCGTTGAGGTGGTTGTACCGCTGGCGTCCCTGGCGCGAGACCGTGATCAGCCCCGCTTCTTCGAGCACACCGAGGTGCTTCATCACACCGAAACGTGACAGGGCCGGGACCGATTCGACGAGCTGGCCCGTGGTCTTGGGTCCTGTGCGGAGCAGGTCGAGCAGGTCGCGACGGGTCGGGTCCGCCAGCGCGCGCCAGACCGGGTCCAACGGGTTGGAGTGTGCATCATCCATGACTGAGCGTCAGATCCTTCTGAGCGTGTCTTTAGAACATTGGGGGCAGGCCCGAGGCGCGGCGGGTGGCACTGACCTGGGCGGCGTGGAAGCCGTCGTGGAAGGAGAGCGAGGCGCCCAGCTGCGCAACGGTGCTGGCGAACATCGCCAGATCGCCCTCGATGGGCTGCATGAGGTCCTCGTCGGTGAGTGCGCCGAGCCATGCTTCGAGCTTGGCACGTCGTTCGTTCATGGCGGCCACGAGTTCGGCGCGCGATGGGTACATGCTCGCATCGGCCTCGCAGACGGAATTCATGCCGAAGAGTGTGTCCCACGAAGCGGGAAGAGCCCCCTCGCCGCCGGCGAGCGATTTGTAGAAGAACTCGTCGGTGGTCGCCAGGTGCCCCACCACCCACGCGGCGTGGTTGGCGCCCTCGAAGGCGGGCTTGTAGAAAAGCTCGTCGGGCGTTTTCTCGAGCATCATCGTCACAAAGCTCCGCCCGAAGCGGAGGGAATCGAGCGTGACTTTGCTGAGGTTGGATTCAGTGGTTGCTGCGTTCGACATGGGCTTTGAGTCCTTTCTCGAGGATCATCTTCCAGCCTTCGGGCGCGCCTTCGAGCATCTCTTGCATGACCGCGCCGACGGCCTGGTGGGTGAACGTGAGTTTGGTCTGGTTCGCGCCAGACTCGGTGAACCGGAAACGAATCAGGCTGTACGCGGGCAGCGGGTTGGCGAAGGGGCCGGTCATCTCGATGAGGCCCGGCTTGAGGACGCTGATGTGCGCCCAGAGGTGCCCGTTGCCATTTCCCAGGTCACGAAAGCCCCGCCCGCCGACAAAGGGCTCGATCCGGAGCTGCATGCTTTGGTTGTTTTCCGGGCTGACCATCCACTGCCCGATGTCCTCCACCACCGCTTTCTGCACGGCTGCGGGCGGCGCATCGATCGTGATCTCAAGCTGACAATCGAAATCGAGAGGCATGGGACGCTCCTTTGGCCACTGCGGCTTGATATGTGACTATACAGTCACATATCACTTTCGGCAAGCCTCACGCCCGGCTTGGGCCAAGAATCCTTCGAACCCGGCGGATATCCTATCATTTTCCGAACCTACTCTGCAAGGCGGTGCCCATGAAGAAGAAGCAGCAGGCCCAACTCTCGGTCGGCGGGGTGGTCCTGATCGTCGCGCTCGTGGCGGCTCAGCAGTTCCTGGGCATCGACCTGCTGGGCGACGGCGAGGCCATCGACTCTGCACAGCCGAGCATCAGCCAGCCGGCCGAGTCGCGCTCGAGCGATTCCCCGCCGACGGCGACGATCGATGAGCCGGTGCTCAAATCAGAAACCGAGCCGACGTCCAAGCGCCAGAGCGAGGACGCGATCAGGCGGCTGATCGACAACGAGATCTCGGGCGAGATGGTGACGCTGGAGGCTGAGATCGTGAAGGTGCTGCCCGACGACAACGAGGGCTCGCGCCACCAGCGACTGCTGCTG
>CAXBOF010000266.1:0-4159 GCA_963977205.1 uncultured Phycisphaera sp.
GCGGCCGCCAGAATGCTCAGCGAGGCCCGCTCGATTGTCGTGCTCACCGGGGCGGGCGTCAGCGCCGAGAGCGGGATCTCCACCTTTCGGGACAAGGAAACGGGACTCTGGGCCAAGTACGACCCGATGGAACTGGCCCATATCGACGCCTTCCACCGCGACCCCGAGCTCGTCACCCGGTGGTATCACTGGCGGTTCACCCGGTGTAAGGACTGCCTGCCCAACGCCGGTCATCACGCACTGGCGAAACTCCAGCAGCAGGTCGAGGCCCGCGATGGCTCATTCAGCCTGCTGACGCAGAACGTCGACGGGCTCCACCAGAAAGCCGGCTCGACCAACGTCTCCGAGATCCACGGCTCAATCCTCACCTGGCGATGCACCAAGACCGGCGAGCATTACGAATTGGACGAGATCGACTTCTCGTCCTTCCCCCCTACTTCCAACGCCGGTGGCATCCTGCGCCCAAACGTCATCTGGTTCGGTGAGATGCTGCCAGAGAAAGAACTCGAGCGGGCCTTTCGCGATTCGAGCTCGTGCGATGTTTTCATGAGCGTCGGGACAAGCTCCGTTGTTCAGCCGGCGGCGAGTTTGATTGAACTGGCCAAGGGCGCTGGCGCGACGACGATCGAGGTGAATCTGGAGCCGACACCGATCAGTGAGATCGTGGATGTGTCGGTGTTTGGGAAGGCGGGCGAGGTGCTTCCAACGCTGCTCGATATCAGTATAGGAGAAACATTGTGACTCGTATCGGTTTGATATTCTGTTGGTTTGCGTTGGTTGGTTGTGTCAAGATGCTGGGCCCGTTTCAATATGAACACATTCCAGATGCACCTGGGCTAATCAATCATGTTGTATTCTTCGATTTGAAGGATCCATCAAATGCTGAAGAGCTTGTTTTCGATTGCGGAAGATTGCTCGAGATACCTGGTGTGACTTCAGGCTACTTTGGTCGACATATCGAAACGGGTCGCGAGTCTGTTCTTGTCAATTACGACGTGGGCTTCTTTGTTGCTTTTGGGTCAGTTGCAGATTACGAAAGCTATCTCGCTCATCCGAAGCACATCGCACTTGTGGAGAAGTGGGAGCCGCGGTGGGAATCGATAAGAGTTTACGACGTGCAGGACTTCCGCACTTGGGCGTGGAAGAATCAGTAATTCGGCGTCGGCGCCCGGTACTCGCTGAGATCGATCGTGCGGAACCACTCGATCGTCTTCTTGAGTCCCTCGGCCAGCGGCACCTTGGGTTCCCACCCGAGGTGCTTCTTGGCCAGCGTAATGTCCGGCTGGCGCTGCATCGGGTCGTCGGCGGGCAGGTCGCGATACACGATCTTGCTCGACGAACCCGTCAGTTCGATCACCTGCTCGGCCAGTTCCTTGATCGTGAACTCGCCCTGGTTGCCGATGTTGACCGGGCCCACGAACTCATCGGGGCCGTTCATCATGCGGATGATCGCTTCGACAAGGTCGTCGCGGTAGCAGAACGAGCGTGTTTGCGAGCCGTCACCGAAGATGGTGATGTCCTCGCCCTCGATCGCCTGGCGGATGAAGTTGCTGACGACGCGCCCGTCGAACGGGTGCATGCGTGGGCCGTAGGTGTTGAAGATGCGCACGACGCGGATGTTGACGTTGTTCATGCGGTGGTAATCGAAGAACAATGTCTCGGCGGCCCGCTTGCCCTCGTCGTAGCACGCGCGGGGGCCGATCGGATTGACGTTGCCTCGATAGCTCTCTGGCTGCGGGTGAATGTCGGGGTCGCCGTAAACTTCACTGGTCGAGGCCTGCAGGATCTTGGCGTTGCACCGCTTGGCCATGCCGAGCAGATTGATCGCGCCCATGACGGATGTTTTCATGGTCTTGATCGGGTTGTACTGGTAGTGACCCGGGGCAGCCGGGCATGCCATGTTGTAGATCTCATCGACCTCGAGCCAGAGCGGGTGCGTGACATCGTGACGGACAAGCTCAAAGTTGGGCTTGCCGATCAGGTGGAGCACATTGGATTTCTGGCTCGTAAAGAAGTTGTCGACGCAGATGACGTCGTGCCCGTCGGAGACGAGGCGCTCGCAGATGTGCGAGCCCAAGAACCCGGCACCGCCGGTGACAAGAATCCTCTTGATCTGTGACATCGCGTATCGGCTCCGGTCGCTGGTGCTGACTGACTGCTAACCGTGATTATCGGCCAACCAGCGCGCATAGCTGCTGACAGACTCGGCAGGATCGCAGGCGGGCTTGAACCCGAGCCCACGCTCGGCGTTGGACATATCCGCGCAGGTAAAGTCCTGATAAAATTCCCGGATCGCCGGGGGCATCGGGGTGAACTCGGTGGGCCGATCGCTCTTTGAGATCCCGAGGCCCTGCCGGACAGCCTCGGCGACCTCTTCAAAGCTCGTGACACGCCCGGAACCCGCGTTGTAGACGCCCGGCTCCGGATCGGGCCGCCCGCCGATGCCCGCCCCCGCCAGCGTGATGGCGACGATGTCATCCACGTACACCTGATCGCGGGCCTGCTCGCCGAACTCGAAGAGCTTGGGGCGTTTGCCGTCAAGGATCTGCCGTGTCAGTTGGAGGGCCATCGAGGCCATCTTGCCCTTGGCTTCCTCGCCCGGACCAAAGACATTGAAATACCGCAACCCAACGATCCAAGGCTTGCTGTTGCCCGCTGCGGTGCACTGGCGCTCGTATCGAGCGTGTGCTTTTTCCATGAGCCACTTGCTGAAGCCGTAGACGTTGTTGGGTTTGCCGGCCGCCGATTCCGGGAATGGGGTCTTGGCTTCGGTCTGCGGCGGAGTGCCGTAGGTCGCGGCGCTCGATGCGTAAACGAGCGGGATCTCATGGTCGGCGCACGCGTGCATGATCTCGGGCCATGTCTCGCCCGCGTTCTCTTCGATCATCTCGGACTCGTCGTCGACGGTCGTATCCGTGATCGCGCCGAGATGGAAGACCGCCGATGGCGCAAAGTGCTCGACGAAATCTGGCCAGTACACATCGCGGATGTTCTGGGCGATCACCTGGCCCTCGAAGGCATCGCCCTGACGCTCACACGCGCTGACGAGATTTGCAAATGTTCCCGTGCGCATCGAATCCAGCACGACAACGTGGCAGCCGGGGCGTTGATTCTGGAGCGCTGCGACGAGATTAGCTCCGATGAAGCCGCAGCCGCCAGTCACGATGTACGTCAGCTCTATTCCGTCCGGTTGAGGCCGGGCAGGGTCGTGGCCCTGGGGTCCACGGCACGAACCCGGGGCTTGCTTGGTGTGTCGCTGTCATCGAACGTGATCTCGGGCGAACGACGGCTCATCCAGTACACAAGCGCCGCCCCGATGATCAGCATCGCTGCAACGAGGTCTTTGCGCCTGTGTGTCCGAGCCATGATTACGTCCCGACGGGATCCGCCTCGGCAAGCTCGGCCTTGGCCGAGCGATCATGCTTGGCCGACCAAACCAGCGGCGCCGCCACAGCGATCGAGGAGTATGTACCGATCAACACGCCGACGAGCAGCGTGAAGGAGAACGCACGGACACCCTCGCCGCCGAAGATATAGAGAATGGTGATTGCAGAGAGCGTGGTGCCCGATGTGATCACGGTTCGGCTGATCGTCTGGTTGATCGAAAGGTTCACGACGCTCCGACTGGCATAGTCCAGTTTGCCTCGATTCTCACGGATACGGTCCATGATGATGATCGTGTCGTTGAGCGAATAACCGATGATCGTCAGCAGCGCCGCGATGAGTGCCAGATCGATCTTGAACGGCAGGATGTACAACGAACGAGCGATCGATTCCGTAGACGGGTAGTGGTACATGATCTCGGCGAGCGCAATCAGGCCGACTGCGGTGAGTACGTCGTGCATGAGGGCCGCAAGTGCAGCCAGTGAATAGCGGACCGACCCGAATCGTACCCAGATGTAGATCGTAATCAGCAGGAGGCTGATGCCGACCGCGGTGATTGCCTTGCCCCGGAACGAACTGGCGACCGCGGCATCAAAGGTGTCCGTGCCGGCAAGCGACTCGGTTCTGCTGAGGGCCTGCCGGACGAGATCCCACTCGCGCTCGGCGACCTCGGCCTCCCAGCGGTCACGGCTTTCAAACACAAGCAGTCCCGGATCAAGAACGAGCACCGCAGCGGATTCAATCGTCTCGGGCGTGCCCTCGATGATGCGGATGT
>CAXBOF010000267.1:0-4156 GCA_963977205.1 uncultured Phycisphaera sp.
ATCAAGACTATTCGGTTCCGGTCGCTGCGGTTCTGAATAGGGTGGCACACCAAGTGAACTAGAACGCGGCTTGGTTCCCGAAGAGTGGTGACGCTCATGAGTTTTTCATAGTGTGATCGTCGCATTACAATTAGAAAAGATCACGCGGCGTCTCGAGTGAAACGGACCTTAAGGAATTCGCTACATCGTCCGACCAGGCTAGTCTGGCCGGAAGACGTAATTCGGCAATTCTGTAGCTGCGAGAGAAACGGGTATAACCCGACCTCTAGAACCTGCCCCACAATAAGATACTACAGAATTAAAGGATTATCGCCCGACTCGCTATCCAGCAGGCACATTGGTTGCATTTTTAGAGGAAATACACACCTAGCCAATACCCGTGTACGTGTAGCAGCCTTGCAAAAGCCATCCGGTCCCCTTTCGGGGACGGGAACGGCGGTCGCTCCGTGGAGCGTTGCCTGCGAATCTTTCGTCTTGTTACGACAAGACTCACGAGGCGAGGTCAAATACACTGGAGTACTTTATATGATTAGTATTTTCTTGTCAACCCTGCGACTGTACCTTGATTTGCAGCGTCAGAAAGAGGTTGTGTGTCATGCGAATTCTGGGCCTCGATATCGGCACCGCATCGATCGGGTGGGCTCTCGTCGACGACGAGCGGGGCGATGTCCTCGCCACTGGCGTCCGTATCTTTCCCGAGGGGGTAGATCGCGACCAGCAGGGTGGCGAGCAGGCCAAGACTCAGACGCGGCGTGAGAAGCGTGGGCAGCGTCGCCAGATCGCACGCCGTGCAAGACGCAAGCTACAACTGCGGGAGTACCTTTGCCGGCGGGGGCTACTCCCAGCGGATCCGATCGAGCTGGAAGAAATCATCGGGCTCAACCCGTATCCACTCCGGCAGAAATCGCTCGATGAGAAACTCACGGCTCACGAGATTGGGCGCGTTCTCTTGCATCTCAACCAACGAAGGGGATTCAAATCCAACCGCAAGACAGATAAGAGGGCCAACGAAGAGAAGGGCATGCTCGCCGAGTTAAGCGGACTGGCAAAGAGGATTGAGAATACAGGCAGCCGCACGCTCGGTGAATACCTTGCCAAATTCGCTGCAGAAGAGATCGAACCAGCCGAGGGTGAAACCGGCACAATCCGCAACCGGCATACTCGGCGGGATATGTATGAGACCGAGTTTGAAGCGGTATGGACCGCGCAGGCCAAGCACCACCCCGGTTTGCTGACCGACGAAGTCAAAGAGGAAATTCGGCGCATTGTGTTCTTTCAGCGCGATCTGTATTGGCCCAAGAGCGTTGTCGGGCAGTGCGACCTGGAACCAAGGCTCAGGCGATGCCCGCTTGCCGACCGTGCCGCCCAGCGATTTAGAATAGTGCAAGAAGTTAACAATCTGAAGATCATCGATCGAGCTACCGGCGAAGAGCGACGGCTTCTGCCAGAAGAACGCGCGGTTGTTCTCGGTGAACTATCAAGGTCCAAGAAACGCACGTTTGATCAGCTACGTAAAATACTCAAATTCGGCGATGAGGTGCGGTTCAATCTTGAAGCCCACGACGGCTCGGGGCGCGATCATCTTAAGGGTCACCTTGTGGACTGCGCTTTGGCATCTAGGCCATCCAAGAAGAGTGCCGGGGCGCTGGGTAAATACTACTGGGACCTTGACGAGCGAGCACGCGACCGGATTGTGGCGATTCTGGTTGATGAGGATGACGAAGAGAAGGCCCTCAGTCTTCTCAAGCAACGTTGCGGCCTCACGACAGAAGAAGCCGAGCGGGTGCTCAGTCTGGATCTGCCCGATGGTTATGCGAGTTTTTCGAAACATGCGATCCGTCGACTACTGCCGCATCTGGAGCGTGGTCTGTTTGTGAT
The DNA here is from genome assembly GCA_963977205.1 of uncultured Phycisphaera sp. Classification (GTDB taxonomy): domain Bacteria; phylum Planctomycetota; class Phycisphaerae; order Phycisphaerales; family UBA1924. Next base: position 1,879 of record CAXBOF010000267.1, read on the forward strand.
GGGTAACGACGAGACGGACTCGGCGATGCATGCTGCTGGGTATCTTCGTCCCGACGAGCGAGTCATCGATCAGGTTGTGATGCTGGAACAGTCACCGGATTTGCCGAATCCGATCGTACGCCGTGCGCTAGTCGAGGTCCGCAAGGTGGTCAATGGCATTACACGCGAGCTGTGCTCCGACCGTATTGCGGCAGGCAAGATGCCATACGACGCGATCCATGTCGAACTCGGACGTGACGCCAAAGCGAGTTTCGAGCAACGTAAGGAGATGAGATTCGACAATGCCAAGCGGCGGAGGATGCGCGAACAGGCCGGCGACAAAATCGCACAAGCTGGCGACAAGGTGACCCGCTCCAAGATTAATGCCTATTTGCTCTGGCAGGAGCAGGGCCGAGAGTGCGTGTATACGGGAGAGCCGATCAGCTTGACCCAGCTCCTTTCGGATGCGGTCGACGTTGATCATATCTTGCCGCGGTGGAGGAGCCTTGATGACTCGATGATGAACAAGGTAGTCGTGTTCCGCGATGCGAACAGGGAAAAGAAAGACAAGTCACCGTCCGAGTGGCTCGAGGATTCAGACCCGGAACGGTACGCCCAGATCCTCATGCGAGCCAAGAAGCTGCCTTATTCTAAGTACCGGCGATTCATCCAGAAAGAGATCGTGCTTGATGACTTCGTCGCCCGCCAGTTGGTGGATATGCGGTATATAAGTCGGCTCGTCACGCAGTACCTACGGCCGCTCGGAGCAGACATTGTTATGCCACGTGGTTCGATGACCGCAGAGCTGCGCCGCAAATGGGGGCTCAACATTATACTGAGCGAAGACGGGGAAAAGACCCGCGCCGATCATCGGCACCACGCCGCCGATGCCGTGGCGATTGCACTCACCAATCGGTCACGGTTGCAAGCACTCGCAAAGGGCCGGGGCGAGGTGAAACCGCCGTGGGAGGGGCTGCGTAGGCAGGCCGAAGCGTCGATTCTTGGGATCACCGTCTCGCACCGGGTCCAGCGCAGGCTATCAGGAGCGTTGCACGAGGAAACATTTTACGGCCCAACACAGAAGCACGGGGAAGAGGATGGCGAGCGTGTGATACCGGGTTCGGTTGGCGATGGCAAAGACCGCCGGCACGCCAAGGGCTGGGAAGAGGGTGCGGATTTGTATGTGCGACGCAAAGGCGTTGAGGACATCAAGAACGCCAAGCACCTTGCCAAAATTCGTGACGAGGCGCTGCGAGGGGTACTTGCCGAGCACCTGCGGCGGCAGGGCATAGATCCCGACTCGACGTCGTATCCCAAGGATGCTTTCAGGGGCACCAATGCACCAGTGATGCCCTCGGGCGTGCCGATCAAGCGGGTGCGGATGATCGAAGAGAGTCTTACATTTCGGCCCGTGAGTGGCAGGCGTGGCTACCACAACGTCAAACCAGGCAATAACCACCACATCGTCTATCGGGAAATGGACAGCAAGAAAGGACCCGTCTGGAATGGCGAGGTCGTCACCATGATGGATGCAGCGATCAGGGGGCGTTCGGGTTTACCATTGGTGGACACATCATCAGAATCAGAAAGCGGTAGATTCATGATGAGCCTAGCGATCGGTGAACTCTTCGAGATTGACAGTAAATGCGGCGATCGTCTGCTCTGCGCGGTTCGGAAACTGGACCAGCGTAGCGGGCGGGTGCATTACAAGCCGCACACAGATGCGAGACAGGCCGGAGAAATCAACAAAGACAATCTGTATCTTTCGCCCAAAGCGATGCAGGAACTGAACGCCCGCAAGGTGACGGTGGACCCGATCGGGCGGATTCGCCGCGCCGGAGACTAATCCGATCAATTCTGAGTTAAGCCGAAGCCCTATCGGTCCGATGCGTCCGATATGGCCCGACGAACGATCGAGATCAGCCGCGAGAAAGCTCACTTGGCTATCGAGCACGGCCAGTTGCTGATCATCCTCGAAGGCCAGGAACGCCGCGATCTCCCGATGCGTCAACGCCTCCCCTGCGAAGATCTCGGGCTGGTCATCACTGACCATCGCGAGGTGACCTATTCGCACTCAGCCCTGACGACGCTCGTTGCGAACGGGGCCGGCCTTGTGGTCTGCGGCGAGAACCATCTTCCCGCGGGGCTCATGCTCCCGCTCTCCTCACACACCGAGCAGGTCTGGCGCGTCAACGACCAGATTAATTGCGGCAAGGTTCTCCGCAAACAGCTCTGGAAAACGATTGTTTGCGCTAAAATTCGAGCACAGGCTGCAAATCTGTCCTCAACATCGCCCGTT
>CAXBOF010000268.1:0-4151 GCA_963977205.1 uncultured Phycisphaera sp.
CCTTCCGCAACCGCGCACCAGCAACGCCCCCTGTCGGTGGCGACAGGATCGTGATCCTGAGTCCCCGCGAAGTAGTCAACTACCGCGAAGCGCGCCGGGCGCAGAACCTGCCGGGCAACACCATCCCGTTCGACGAACCGATCGGTATCGATGCCAACGTCACCGGCCTCCAGTCGCTCGTAGACATGCAACAGGCCTGGATGGCAGACGCCCTGCCCGGCCGATCCAACGAGCTCCGCAAGATCGGCGACACCTCGTGGGAGATTAACCCGCAGATCGCGTATGACTGGCGTGGCTCGGACCCGCGTGTGCTCCCGGGCAGGCAGATCGAAGACCCGTATGGACGCGGCGAGTATGAGAACCGCATCGCCCGCACGCGCGTGCGGTACGAAAAATCGCCCCCGGGCTACAACGCCGACGTGTTCGGTCCCGACGCCGCCACACGCCCCAATGCCGTGCTCCAGGCCGCCTACCGCGCCGACCAGCAGGTCATCGGCGCCTCGCAGTTCATCCCGCGATGCACCGAGTTCATTGTCGAGTACAGCCTGGGTGAGATCGATCCCGACACAGGCAAGGTCATCTGGTACGGCCACGACCCCGAGGGCGAGGCTTACCGCACGCAGACGAGAGGCCAACGCGTCAACAAAACGAGCTGGCTCAGGCCGACCGACACGCGCCCCACGCCCTTCGGGCCGGGCGAGATATTTCGGCAGGACAAGCAGCGCAATATCGAGCAGCACCTGCTGGCCGACCTCATCAACGGCCTGCACACCGAGAACGCCTCGCGCGATCTGCGACTGCTCCAGAACCAGCCGCTGCGATACCCGCTCTCGCACTACTTCGGGTACGCCGACCCGAGGGCTGTCCCGCTCGATACAGACAACGACGGCATCACCGATGGCTACGACATGAACGACGACGGTGTCGCCGACGACATCGACGGTGACGGCATCTCGACGGACGAATGGCCCTGGCCCACGCTGGTCCGGATCACCATGTCCTTCGCAGACCCAATCGATCAGTCCACGGAAGAGACCTTCCAGTTCGTGATCGATATCCCCGATGGCGAGGGGATCTAACAGACTCAGCCGGCAGGGCGATTGAGCCCATGCCGGGCAGGAACACGCCGACAGACAGGAGTCGGCAACGGGGCCGGGTAGGTCCGCCCCAGAAAGAAACGGAGTGCGCAACATGCTCGCACCAATTCAAAGTCTTCTCCGCAAGGCCGCCTTGCCCGGCAACCGCCGTGGCACGGTCCTGCTCCTCGTGCTCGGCTCGCTGGCGCTCGTGCTGATCTTGGCGGTGGTCTACGCCGCCCTCGGCAAGGGCGATCGCCGCACAGCCAGAACGACCCAGGAGCGCAAGAGTGCCGTCGACAACATTAATGACATTGGCGATTACATCGCCAGCGTCTTCGCGATCGACGTCTTCAACCTCGTGCCCGAAGTCACCGATTCGACCGCGCTCAACGATATCTACGGCACCAACACGCCCATCATGCGCCGCGAAAACGTCGACATGCCCGTGACGGATTTCTTCTTCACGAGCGTGCCGAGCGAACTCGATGGTGTTGGCAACAACCAAAACCTCGCAAACCTTCTGCGGTTCAACCCCGATGGCGGCCACAGCGCCGATGTGATCTGGGACGACCTCATCAACGATGTCTCCGATTTCAATATCTTCGACATCGACCCCCGCACCGCCAGCGACCCCTTCCTCGCCGCCACGCGCCCCGTCGATCTCGGCGGCAACAACCTCCCCCTCGATACGCCGCCCTACCTGCGCGCACTCGACTGGGCACAGATCTCCAACTTCGCGCCTGACGGCCGATTCGTCAACCTCTTCTACCTCCGTGACAACTTCGGTGCTCCCCCGCTCGATCTGACCCGCGACCCGGGCTCGGGCAATGGTCGACTTTCGCTCTTCGACAGTGATGGCAATCCAACAACGGACCTGCCATTCAGCGACATTCCGACTTCAAGTGGCACCGTTTCCGTCGAACCGGCCGACTGGAACAAGCCCATGCACTGGACCATGTTCCAGCGCCGCCTCTTCCGGCCCGTCAACGACCCCGCCTTCGACGGCACCTCAATGGATGACCCGTCCACCGAGGACTACTGGAGGTACCAGTACGCCGACGCCGACGGCGATGGCATCCTCGACTCCCGCTGGTTCGAGATGGTCGATTCGACCACCCCGAGCCAGCCCGTTGCGTTGCTCGGTGAATCCGATATGCGGTTCTTCGTCGCCGCCCGCGCGATCGATCTCTCAAGCCTCGTCAACGTCGCCACCGCGACCGACTTCCTGACCCCCTCGACGACCGGCTACCGCGTCGGCTCAGGCCCCGAGGACATCAACCTCTTTAAGCTCCTCAACTTCTCCGAGCACGTGCGCGTCAACGCGCTGCCGAATGATCCCGAGATCAACTACGCCGATGCATTCACTACGAATACCGGCACCATTGGCGATTACGGCCTCTTCGAACTTCAAGCCTCACAGGGCATCGGCCGCAAGTCGTACCTCCGCCTCTCCGATGGACGCAACCAGGGCTATGTCCGACCCTTCGGCGAAGTCCCCGCGATCGCTGCCGACGGGACCTACGGCCTCGAAGCCAACCCCGATGTCGCACTCAGTGATGACATCCGTGACTACACGCTTTTCACCACGCCCGCCAGCCGCGTCGATTACACCGCAGCCGTCGGCAGCGTCTACCCCGGCAGCTCCGCCGGCGGCAACTCACGCACTGCGCCCTACGGCGTCGACGATCTCGTCGAACTCCTCACCTTCCACGGCATCAACGACGACCGCAACTTCAGCAAGCTCGAACAAGCCTTCTCAGCAGTCAATACACCGAGTATTGAGGGCGCCAATGTCCTCTCCTCATTCTCACAACTCCGCTCCGATCGCACGACTACCCAGGACGCCTGGGTCCCAAGCGATCAGGATGAGTTCGATCTCAAGCTCATGCGATCGGCCGTCGACATCCGGCGCATGCTGACCACCGTCAGCGGCAGCCGCCCGCTCCGCAGCTCCATCCTCAACCTCGAGGGCTACTCAAAGCTCACAGAGAACCTCGACCGCAAACTCCTCCTGGACACACTCGTCCTGGGCAGCGGCCAGTACCCGAGCAACGCGGACACCGCCACAACCATCGATGACGTGCGCGAAGAGCAGAGCCGACTCATCGGCAACGCCTTCGGTGTCTACCTCAGCATGCTCGCGCCCGATCTCCGCGCCGACGACTGGGACCAACTCGACATAGATCGATACAACAAGACCAAGACGCAGTACTACGGCCACATGGGCCCGGAACTGGCTGTCCGCATCGCAGGCCACATGGCCCTCAACTTCCGCGACATGGCAGACGCCCCGTTCATCGACGGCTTCCTCCCTGCCGCATCCGCACCCGACGGCATCCCCGACGTCGCAAGCGTCCTGGATCTCGATCTCTCCAACCCCACCGAACTCGACGCCTACAACCGCCGCGTCGACGAGCCCAGCGTCGCGGTCATGCGCCTGGCGACCAATTGGGATCCGATCAACACGCCCAACCCCAACGGCATCATGGATCAACTCTGGGAGGCCGGCCTCAGGCTCGACATCGACGACCTCTACGGCGGCGACCCCGGCGACTTCATCGCCGACGACGCACAGAACGTCTCGCACGAGGCCATGATCCTCTACGGCAACGAGCCCCAGCCCTTCCTGAGCCAGGTCTCGTCGATGGTGGTGTACACGGATGCCGATCCTGATGTCATTCATGACGGAATCAATCCAGCAGGTGAATGGGCACCATCAGCGATCAATGCCGGCGTAGGCCCGGACAATATTGGCGGCAATATCGATGACTACGATGGGTTGCCCAATATCGATGGCGATGTTACCGCAACCAATAACGACTTCGTCTTTCAAGCACTTTTCTTCCAACTCTTCAATCCGTTCGACGTCCCGATCGTGCTCGATCGCTACTACATCGAATATGCCGACTCGTTCTACTCATTTACAGATGGCACGCCCGCAAGCAACCCTGTCATTCTTCAACCTCGCTCGACGCTCGTTGTATGGGCGAGTAATCCGGGTGATCCGGTTGAGGTTGGTTTGCGTCTTACCAACGCCGGTGTTTCGCCGCCTCCATTCACGAACTCAGCTTT
>CAXBOF010000269.1:0-4136 GCA_963977205.1 uncultured Phycisphaera sp.
CCAGCCGGCGTCAACAAGACCGATGGCGACCTTGCGGACGAGCCGAAGCTCTTGGTGTGTGAAGTCACGATCGACAAGCAGGATCACGCGCACGGCGGGTTACACCTCGCTTGGGATGCGTCGGCAGGACAGATCGACGGGGCATTCGGTGATGCCGCTGCGGCCCTCGGCGACCGAGGGTGTGCGCCAGAGCCCGACCCAGTGCTCGGCTTCCACTCTGGCTAGAGAAGTTGTCGGCGTTCCGGTACTCGATCGCACAACATCGCTTGGCGCATCGTGCCAGGGCCACCATGGGCGGAGATCCGGGGTGTTTGCCAGCCCGGCAAGTTCGGCAAAGCCCTCCCACTGTTTGGGGTCGCTGACGACCTCCGAAACAGTGACCAGGTCTTTCTCGGCGGATCGGGCCGGGTCGAGCGTCGGGATGCAGGCGAGGAGGCCCCGCGTGTAGGGGTGCAGCGGGCGCTCGAAGATTGTGGCGGTCGGGGCGTATTCGACGACGCGGCCGGCGTACATGACGCAGACGACGTCGGCGTACTCGGCGACGACTCCGAGGTCGTGCGTGATGAGCACGGCCGCCATGTCGTGGGCGTCCTTGAGCGAGACGATCAGGTCGAGGATCTGCTTCTGGACCGTGACATCCAGCGCGGTCGTCGGCTCGTCGGCGAGCAGGAGTCTTGGGCGACACGCCAGCGCCATGGCGATCATGACGCGCTGGCGCATGCCGCCGGAGAATTGGTGCGGGTACGCGCGGAGTCGGTGCTCGGCGTCGTCGATGCCCACTTCTTTGAGCGCATCGATGGCGATCTGTTTGGCGGCCTGTCCCGAAGCGCCCCGGTGCAGGCGGATGGCTTCGAGGAGCTGCTCCCCGATCGTGTAGACCGGGTTGAGGCTGGTCATGGGTTCCTGGAAGATCATGGCGATCTCGCCGCCACGAACGTGACGTAGCGCGTCGGATCGCAGTTTGAGCAGATCGATCTCGCCCGATTCGGATTGGAACGTGATCGAGCCGCGGTCGATGCGCGAGGGTGGGCTCGGGATGAGTTTGAGCATGCTCAGCGCGGTGACGCTCTTGCCGCAACCGGATTCGCCCACGACGGCGACGGTCTGTTTGGGGTAAACGGCAAGGTTGGCGCCGTCAACAGCCTGGATGCGCGGGCCGCGGGCGTTGTCGAACGAGACTGCGAGGTCATCGATGCGGAGCAGTGGCATTGCAGAAGGTTTGGTGGTGGGCTCTTTCATTTGCGGGCCCTCTTGGGGTCGAAGGCTTCGCGGAGGCCCTCGCCGACGAAGTTGAGCGCCAGAAGTGTGAGACCCAGCAGGATGCAGGGGAAGGCGAGCATCCACCATTCGGAGCGGTGCTTGTTGATCGCTTCGAGGCCGTCGGCGGCGAGATTACCCCAGCTGGGCAGCGGCGGCTTGACACCGATGCCCAGGAAGCTGAGGAAGCTTTCCTGGAGGATGGCCTGCGGCACGGTGAGCGTGGTATAGACGATGATCGGGCCGAGCAGGTTGGGGAGCAGGTGTTTGAGGAACTGGCGGTGTAGCGGCACGCCGATCGCGCGGGCGGCTTCCATGAAGGGCTGGGCCTTGAGGCTGAGGACCTGTCCTCGGATGACGCGGGCCATAGTGAGCCAACTGACGCCGCCGATGGCGACGAGGAGGATGGTGATGTCGATGGTTGTGCGCGCGCCGGTGGAGAGTTCCTTGGAAGGGATGGCGTCCCGGGCTTCCGCGTCGAGGGAGGCTTTGATGTCGGGGTTGTCGATCAGGAACTCGGTGACGGTTTTGTTGGCGGAGTCAATGCCCTGCTCTTTGGCGACCTCGCTTGCTCGCTGTTCGACGTAGGCGCGTCGGGGGCCTTGCTTGCTGACGTAGTTCTCGACGAGCGCATCGCCCGCGACGGCCAAGAGAACGACGAGGAGGATGTAGGGGAGCCCATAGATGATGTCGACGATGCGCATCATGAAGGCGTCGACCTTGCCCCCGGCGTATCCGGCAATGACGCCATAGAGGGTGCCGATCGTGACACTGATGAGGGCGGCGGCGATGCCGATGCCCAGGCTGATCCCGCCGCCGGTGAGCACACGGACGAGGACGCTTCGGCCGAGCTTGTCGGTGCCGAGCGTGGTGCCCTGCCAGTGCTTGCGCAGATCCTTGGAGATCGGTCCTTCGGTGGTCGCGACTGCTTGGGCTGGCGTGACGTTGTGCTCGGCGGCGATGGCTTCGACGGTCTCGGGCGGGACGCCCTCGTTGAAGCGTCGCGCTCGTTCGGCGTCGATTGGTGTCCAGATGGGCGGGAGTCGGCCCTGGCCCGGGTCGCCGGCGTTGTACCAGGGCGTGGTGTCGCCTTCCGGTGCCCCGGGCGCGGCTGAGAGCGTCCACGGGAGTGAACCCAGGCAGAGCAGCGTGACCGCGGCGAGGAAGATCAGGCCCGCCAGGCCGACCTTGCTGCGCGTGAGCGGGTTGTCTTTCGCCCGGGGCGGAGCTGCGAGCGCTGGTACGGATTCCTCGGCCATGGCCCAGAGCATACACCGGACAGAACGCGTCGGCCCGGAACGCTGAACAGCACCCGACTCCGCGTGATTGCGTCGGTAGCATGAGGGCATGAGCAGTGATTACCTGAGCGGCGTCAAACCCTGGACCTCGACTGGCGAAAGGCTGATCGCCAAGACTCGGATTTTCGATCTGTATGACACGGACTGGACGTGCCTAGAAGATGAAGACAAATCGGGCAGCTTCGTGCAGATCCGATCACGGGACTGGATCAACGTGGTGGCGGTGACGCCGAGCGATGAGCTGGTGATGGTCGAGCAGTTCCGGTTTGGGTCCAAGAGCGTGACGCTTGAGCCGGTGGCGGGGATCGTCGAGGCGGGCGAGGCCCCGATGCAGACTTGCCGCCGGGAGCTTGTGGAAGAGACGGGGTACGAGTCCGATTCGGCGGTGAAGCCGATCGCCTGGACGTACACGAACCCGGCGATCCTGACGAACAAGTGTCACTACGGGCTGGTGACGGGTGTGGAGCCGACGGGCAAACGCAAGTTGGATCAGCACGAGCAGATCGCCATGCGTTTGGTGCCCGTTGCGGATGTGCCGGGGCTGATTTCGCGGGGCGTGATCACGCATGCGCTAGCGGTATGCGCAGTGTATTTCTATCTGGCCGAGCGAGGCCGGATCGGGTCTTAGTTCTGCTCGAGTTTCTGGAGCAGGCGGAGGCCGGATCGCCAGAGCGAGACGCCGATGGGCTCGCTGTAGGAGCCGATGAGGATGTTGCCCGTGATGCCGTAGGAGATATCGGCGTTGCTTGCGACGATGGCTTCGAGTTCGAAGTAGGGCTCGCTGGCCTCGCCTGTTGCCGGGGAGATGGGAATCTCGCCTCCTGCGAGGGCGGTGAGCGTTTCGTGCCGGATGGCGCGGCTGCCGAGCGGTTCGAGCTTGGTGATCCTGGCGCGCACGGTCTGGCCCGAAGCGCTTGCGGATCGGAATGAGATCTGGTCGCCGATCTTGATCGGAGTGTGCGAGAGCGAGGCTTCGCGGATGAGGCCCCGGATGACCCATTTGCCCGAGCCGACGTGCGCGACGCGGTCGCCGGTGACTGAGAACTTGCCTTCGGACTTGCGCGGGAGGACCTCGAGGACGACGCTTTGTGAGTCGGCCTTGATGGAGAGTTCTTCGAGTCTGCTTTGCTCGCGGTCGACACGGACTCGCGCCGACTCGGCGGATTCGCGGTGGATCGCGGCCGCGGCGGGGTCCTCGGCGAACAGGGCTTCGGCGAGAATCGTTGAACGTGTGAGTTCGTACTCGGCGCTGTTGAGGCTCTGCTCGATGGCGGGATTGGTGATCGAAGCGATCTGGTCGCCCGTGTTGATGCGATCACCCGGCTCGGCGCTGATGGTTTCGATGTAGCCGTCACCGGCGGCGTAGTAGGAGTTCTCGTGCTCCATGCCGATCGTGCCGAGCGCCATGACGGGGCGCGGAACGGGGACGAAGACGAGGAACGCGGGTGCAGCGGCGAAGAGGATGGTCGCCAGAGCGCCGGCGCGGAAGCGGTGCGTCTGGGCTTCCTGGGAATGGATGAGGTAGTTGCCGACGTTTTTACCGACGCGGTAGAACTCCATCCCGCCGTAGAAGACGGCGAG
>CAXBOF010000270.1:0-4120 GCA_963977205.1 uncultured Phycisphaera sp.
TCTTGAGACGGCGATGGTGCTGGCCGAGCGAAAGCTGGCCGAGGGCGGGATGGGCGTGGCCGAGACGGTTGAGTCGCTGAAGAACACGAAGGGGTTTCTGTTTCGGCGGCCGGTGTCGGTGAGCGGCGCCAGTGCGCTGGCGGGCACGCCGATGCGGTCGCGGGATTCGCTGGAGGATCTGGCGCGGCAGGCGCAAGAAACTGGCGACCGGCGCGCGGTGCTGCGGTATCTGCGCAAGCGGCGGGCGTGAGGGCGGGCTGAGCACGGTTTGAGTTGATGTTGGTGTAGGAAGCAAGCGCAAGGCGTGAGCGGGCGGGGGTGTCTGCGCGCCGGGCAGGAGGAATGAAGCGATGGCGTTTACAGGCAAGTCGACGTACGGGGCGGGGAGCACTCTGCCGGAGTTGGTAGAGGATGTGAGCGATGTGATCGGGATTGTCTCGCCGTTCGAGACACCTTTGCTCAATCACATCGGCGATCCGAAGCGTGCGGCTCAGAGCACGGTGCACGAGTGGATCGAGGATGAGCTTCTGGCGAATACGGACGCGATCAATCAGGTGAGTTTCTCGCCCACACCGACGACGGCGACGGTGATCACGGTGGACAACGGGAGCAAGTTTCGGGTTGGAGATCTGATCCGGCCGGCGAGCACAGAAGAAGTGCTGTTCGTGGCGTCGATCGCATCGAACAACCTGACGGTGATCCGCGGGTACGGCGGAACCACACCCACAACCCTGGCCAACAACATGGTGCTGAACATTCTGGGCAACGCGGCGCTCGAGGGCGACGATGCGCCGGCGGCGAGGTTCACGAATCGAGCACGCAGGCAGAACTACACGCAGATCTTCACGGCGACGGTCGATGTCTCGGGCTCGATGCAGGCGGCGCGTGCCTACGGCGTGGACGACGAGGCCGACTATCAGAAGCAGGAGCGGATGCGAGAGCTCTTGCGTGACTTGGAGAACTGTGTCATCAACGGCGTGGCTCCGTCTACGGCGCAGGTTGGCAGCGCGTCGGTTCGGCGATCGATGAACGGGATCCTCCAGTTGATCCAGACCCACGACCTCATGCCCGGTATGGACGGCCTTCCCGACGGAGGTGGTGCGGGTGAGGACGAGTTGACCGAGCAGCTTCTGAACGCTGTGCTGAAACGGATCTGGGACAACTCGAGCGGCAACGTGGACACGATCGTTGTGGGCGGCGCGCAGAAGCGCAAGATCAACGAGTTTGCTTCGGCCAGCCGTCAGTATCTGCCGGAGGACACGAGCTTCCGTGACATGGTGAACGTGTACGAGAGCGACTGTGGTGTGTGCCGGGTGATCATGAGCCGGTGGGTGCCGGAGGATGCGGTGCTGCTGCTGGATTCGACGCGCCTTGAAGTGATGCCGCTGCAGGGGCGGAGTTTCCACTTCAAATCGCTGGCGGCGACGGGCGACTCGTTCAAGGGCCAGGTGATCGGCGAGTACACGCTGGAGATGAAGAACGAGTCGGCGCACGCAAAGTTGCGTGGGCTTGCGGTCTGAATCTGTTTTGATGTTTGTGTGAGTTGAGCGGGTCTTAGCAGGGGCGGGGCATCGGTGCGCGGGGGCGCCGGTGTCGGCCCGGCGGGGGTGAGAGCTTTCGCCGGGCTTTGGATCAGAACTCGAACGAAGGAGGCGGCGCGATGTTCGCACAGGACAGAGATCTGCTTATGTATGAGCCGCGGTTGTACCTGGACACCGTGTGGGTGGGGCAGCGGCAAGTGTCGGCGACGGGGATCGTGGTCAGCGGGGTGGCGGTTGTCTCGGGCGCGATGTTTGCGACCAACGGCATCGCGGCCGGTCAGGTCGTGACGTACAAGGACGCGGCGTATGAGGTGGTGCAGGTGCTCGGTGAGACGCAGCTTGGGCTTTCTGTGCCGAGAGCGAGCGCCGATGACCCGGTGATTCTGGCGCCGGACACCGCGAGCACTGCGATCAAGATCTACACGTTCCGTCATCAGCTTTTGATCGTGCACGAGCAGATCCTGCGGATGATCGGGATCGAGCCGGAGGTCGAGGCCCAGGCGGGCGAGTCGATCGTGACGGAATCGAGCATCGTGAATCCCGGGGCGCTGCGAAGGCTGGAGGCGCTGGGCGCGCTGCATCTGATCTACGCGGCTGCGAGTGTGGCCGGGCCGCTGGGTGAGGGGTCGGTGTACGCGGAGAAGGCGGCGATGTACCGCGAGCGTTTCGCGGCCGAGCGCGAGCGGGTCAATGTGCTGATCGATACGGATGGCGACGGGCGCGCCGACGCGGCTCGGCGTCCGACGGTGATGCATCTGGTGCGTGGGTAAGGAGTTGGGTGATGCTGGTGCTTTCGCCGGAGTCGGTGGCGTTTGAGGGCGAGTCGTGGGGGGCGGTGGAGGTGATCTCGATCGATCGGACGCCCAAGCGCGAGGTGGTGGAGGTTGGGGATGCCGGGCCGCAGGTGGTGTTCGTGGATGTGCCCGAGCGCCGGGTGAATGTGCGAGTGGTTCGGCGCATCGAGCGGAGCGAGCTGGACTCGGTCAAGCCGGGCGATGCGGGGGAGCTGAGCTTTCGCGCGGGGTTCGGCCGGACGGATGCGGGGTGGAGCGTGGTGACGGTGGATGCGGTCGTGACGCGCGTGACGCATGAGTTTGCGCCCGATGGGGTGAAGCGTGTGGTGGTGATGGTCGGTGTGTCGAGTGATGGCGTGGCGGACCCGGTCGGCGTGGAGGAGGTGTGAGTTGGCGAGTTCCTGGAAGGGTGTTGATCTGTTTGGGTCCGGGCCGCACCGGTTTGCGTTGTCGCGTCGTGGGTTCCTGCTGGCGCCGGACTTTACGAGCGGCACGCCCACGCCGGTTCTGTTTGAGTACGGCGCGGTGGAGTGGGATGTGCTGGTGACGGGGCGCTTGGTGGCGGCCAGTGATGCGGCGCTCTGGACGTTGCGCGATGCGATTCAGACGTCGCTGGATGCCAAGGGGCTGGGGACGCTAGTCGATCTGCACGGGCGGAGCTGGTCGGCGATGTTCTTTGCGCGGCTGACATTCGACGAGGCGACGGACCGGGGGCGTGCGGTGTCGATCGGGTATGTCGCGCAGTTCCACAAGTTCACGGATGGCTGATGGGAGGGCGCGATGGTGGGGATCGAGGCGGAGATCGCGGGTGTCCTGGCGCAGCTGGGGGCGGCGGGGCTGATCGGGCTGATGTGGCTCAGCGAACGCCGTGCGGCGCACGAGCGGGAGCGGCAGGTGGCCGAGCTGCACGACCGGATCCGGGGTGACAAGGCGGAGCTGGGCGTGCTCCTGGCGGCGCTGGATGCGAACACGCGGGCGATGGTGAGCCTCGAGGTCGGGCAGCGCCGGCTGATCGAAACGCTTGAGCGGACGGGTGTTGCAAGGGGTGTCTCGGTTTCTGAGCACAACGGCACCCCGCGCGCTTAGACTGTGACCCGATGCGAGCAGGAACGGTGTTCATTCTGATGGCGGCGATGTGCGCGAGCATGAGCGGCTGCGCGGGCGGCGGCAGCGATCTGCCAGAGGCGCTCGATCCGACGCTGGCGTCTGCGTTTGCGCCGGTGTCGATGCGGATCAGCCCGCTGACCAGGCTCGAGACAGGCACCGATGGCAAGCCGGAGCTTGCGGTGTACTTTGAGCTGACGGACAACTGGGGGCACTCGACCAAGGCCCCGGGTGTGGCGCAGGTGCAGATCTACAGGCTCGGCGGCGTGTCGGCGGGGCTGGCGACGCTGGCCGACCGGTGGGAAGCGGACCTGACGAACCCGGGGCGCAACTCGGCGCTCTTTGATGTGACGCGGATGTACCGATTGCCGTTGGCGCAGCTGCCCGCGTGGCTCGTCGAGCGAGCGGACGGGCAGGGCCAACGCGAGCGCGTGCGGATCAGGCTCTTCTACCGCACGATCGGCGAGGGCGGCGTGACGGTCGATCTGCGGGATACGTTTGAGAAAGATTTTTAAGACGTCATCAGTCTTATGACGAGCCCGACGCGCGAGCGAGGGTACTCATCAAGCTCAAACCAACCCTCGCTTGCGCTTCGGGCTCGTCAGGATATGCAAGACTCTCACCCGCCTCGCTCGCTCGGCACCCTCTCCCACGGGGCGCGGGAGAGGGAGGAGGAGAAGA
>CAXBOF010000271.1:0-4105 GCA_963977205.1 uncultured Phycisphaera sp.
GGGGGCACCCCCCCCTTTCATGTTGTGATACGAGACCACAGCCGAGCCTGTTCCGCGAGATCACGGGCGCCGATCGATGCGATCCGCGATCAACGCACCTATCACAGCCAGAACACCGCCGAGATACACGAGCCAACCGAACCTCGGCGGCACTCGGAAACTCAAGAGCCCATCAGGCCCGCCGTAGGCCGCGGTGTGATAGCCAAGAAAGAGAAGTACGAGCCCGATCGTGACCGCTGTCGGGCCGGAGAGCATCCCGATCCCGGGCAGTTCGATGGACGTTTCAACCGCCCCCCTGCCGCTTCTGGCGAGCAGAATCAGGCCCGCAACCGCGAACGATCCGCCCAACACCATCAGCCCGATCTCATCGGTGGTCATGGGTTTAGAACATCGCCAAGGAAGCGGCGCTGATCATGGCTGTGCCCTGTGGGTCCATCGTGCCGCCGTACTGAAGCAGGCGGACCTCGTCGGCCTCGGCAGCGAGCATGGTGGCCGCGATCGCGCCCACGGAGCTCCAGCGGGTCGGATTCTGCTGCCAGGCGAGGCTGGAGACCAGATCCATGGGCTTGTTGTCGGTCAGCATTTTGAGCAGGGCCTGGTCCTGTTCGATGACCTTGCGGCGGTTGCCGTCGGCCTCGGGGGTGTCGCCTGCGAGTTGAACCTTGTCGCCATAGGTCGGCCCGACATGGCTCAGTTCGGCCGCTCCGACGATGAGCGTCGGGCCGGGCAGGTCGGCAATGGCCCCTTTGAGGGCATCGACGAAGGGCTGGAAGGCGATGCCGTTGCCGTCGTAGGACTGTCCCTCTTTGACGACGGGGTCGTGGATCAGGGCTGCAAAAACAGGCGGGTTGTTGCCGTTCTCATCGCCGAAAACGTGCTGGAGCCAGGCGATCTGGAGTTCGATCGAGTGCTCGCGTTCGTGGTCGTAACGGTGCTCGAAGAGGGTCTCACCCAGTTTCTCGCGCATGATCGCGATCATCTCGGTGTCTGCCGGGCTCTCGCCGAGGGGGGTGCGGTAGCCCTTGTCGCAGCCACACACGCCGGTGGCCTCGCCGAAGTGGTTGGTTCCGAGCACCACGATCCGGGCGGGTTTATCGACGACGCGCAGGCGGCCGTAGACCGCCCCGTACATCAGAAACCCTTGCTGGTACGGCACATACGGCGCGATGACTGCCTTGGGCAGCTTGTCGAAGCTGGGGTCCTCGGCTTTCTCGAGGGCCTGATTCATCATCGCTGACATCTGGGCAGCCAGCTTCTCCTGACCGAGTTCTTCTTTCTCTTCATCCGTGGCGGCCCGGCTCTCATCCTTCTGGATGTGAGCCTCGACGATCGCGTCAGCCATGGCGGCGGTCTGGGCGGGAGGGAGGATTTCGGCCGAGTCGAAATCAGCCTTCATCTTGTCCCACATCTCGTCGAACACCGCACCTTCGATCAGGCCCGCATCGTAAAGCTGGGCCACGAAGGGCTCGAGGTGCTCGCGGGCGAGGCCCTTGCCGATCTGGGCGACGATATCATCGAGGGTGTGCTCGCCGTTGAACAGCGGCAGAACCGTCTGCATGACGGGCTGGGTCAGGACGACTTTGGGCGAGATCTGCTTGGCGTCTGCAAGGCCCAGGAGCTGCACCTGCTTGCCATCGGGGCCCTGAGCCGGGGCGACGAAGCCCCTGATCGGGCGGAGTTTGGGCCTCTCCTGCTGGGGGATTGAGGCGTCGAAGGTTGGCATTTGGGGCTGATCCATCCGGTGCGATCCTTGATATTTGAAGGTCCGCCAGAGTGTAGCGCTCGATGGGGGCGGTTCCGTCAGGGAGCGCTGAAAGCTGGACTTGCGGGCGTACCTGTCTACACTTGCGGGCTCGGCAGGCCGGTGGTGGTACAGGCTCTGGCGGGCGCATTCTTTGAACAGGCCTCACACAGCCGGGCAAAGGTCCGGGGAGTCAGATATGTCCAGCGCAACCATGCACGCCCCCGGCACGAAGATCCGTTGCACCATCAGCAAGGTCCCGATGGCCGCCGCCAAAGTCGACACGATCGAGCGCATGATGCGTCAGGACCCTGCCAATGCCAAGGCGCTCAAGCGGAGCCAGAAGTCCCGCGAAGAGAAGAACAATTTCTACATCCGTGGCAACCGTCTCTGGGGCGCTCGGGCCAAGTGCAGCAAGATTACCCGCTGCGTTGAGGGCAACACCTGGGAGATGAGCTTTACGCCGCATATCGGGCCGGACCTGGCTTCGGTCAGCGACTTCCTGAAGATCGAAAAGATCTGATCCCGCAAGGGTTTGAACGATAGTGAACGCCGGCCGCTCTTCGGGGCGGCCGTGTTGTTTTTAAACAACTGCGCAACCTGGCGCAAAAACCCAGCAGACCAAGTCCGTCGCACCAACTCAACGCACAAAAAAACCCGGCGTCAGCAACATTGCCAAACGCCAGGTCTCGTGGGGGTCTTTGTTGTGCACCCGAAGGTGTGCCCAATGATCCGCAGGGTTACGGCATTGGTTCCACTGAATTACAATTTTCTCTGCACCCAATACGCATCCATCTGATCGGGCAAGCCCCTATTGGGGGATCAGCTTGGACATGGCCATCTGGAGATCTTCCCAGACTTTCTTGCGGTTCTCGGGGGTGTAGGACCTGAGAAGATAGGCAGGATGGTATGTGGGCATGACCGGGACTGTCAGGCCCGGCTCGATCTCGAGGTCATGGAACCGTGCCCGGAGATTGGCCATTGAGTCATTCGAGTGCAGCAGGCAACGCGAGGCGGGCAGCCCCAGCGCCACGATGACCCGGGGCTGGACGATCTTGATCTGCTCGAAGAGGAACGGCCTGCTGGCGTCGATCTCCTCGGTCGTCGGCGTGGCGTTGTTGGGCGGGCGGACCTTGAGCACGTTGGCGATGTAGACGCTTTCGCGGGAGAGCCCCATGGCCGAGATCATCTTGTTGAGCAGCTGCCCCGCTCGACCCACAAAGGGCTTGCCCTGCTCGTCCTCGTCGGCCCCGGGCGCCTCGCCCACGAACATGAGGCCCGCGTTCAGGTCGCCGTCGTCCCAGACGAGGTTCTTGAACTCTTTGATGAACGGTGCGTGCGGCTTCTCACGCTCATAGCGGGCGCGGAGCTTTCGCATCGCAGCCTCTGCATCGGGATTCCGCGGTGTATTGGCGGCCGAGACCACGGTCTGGTGCGCCGCCTTGGTCATCGGTTTGACGTTGACAAAGTCCACGCCCATGAGCGCCGAGGTTTTGGCGTGCTGGGCGATGACTCTGCGAGCGCGGGCTAGGTCGGCTGTCGAACTCACTCGTCGCCGCTGGCCGGGGGCGTCTGGTCTTCGAGCTGTTCCTTGAGATCTTCGACAGCGTCTTCGACCTCGTCGGAAGTGTCGTCGATGACCTCGCCAGCGTCATCGAGCATTTCTTGACCCGCATCGCGTGCGTCGTCGAGGTGGTTTCCATCGCGGTCGTGGACGTGGCCGCTGTGATCGGTCCGTGCGGTGCCGTCGGTATCGGTCAGAGCGCCGACGTTGCCGCCGGTCGAGCCGACGATCACACCGACGGCCGCGCCGATGATGAAACCAACGATGAGACCGGGGATAAAGGCCTTGATGAATCCGCCCGAAACGGCCTGATTCTGTGCAGCTTGGTTCTGCTCTGACATGTGGAAGCTCCCGCTGGGGGCACGGCGTGCCGACCTGGTTGGATGATACCGGCCCCGAGGGGGCGACTTAGTGGTTTGAACGCCCGAGTTTTCGGACGCGAGCCATCCATCGGCCGTAATCGAGAGCGGCTTTGAGGGTTTCTGCGCGATTGGCGGGTCTTCCACGCCCGAACGCGGTTTCCTCGCGCCAGTGCCAGTATCTCCCCCTGATTCGGAACTTGCTGAGGATCAGCAGGCGCAGAAGCTGCCAGCAGCCGGAGAGCGATTCGATTGGATGTCTGAGCACGCCCATCAGCTGCCGGCCTCGACCGTGCTTCGGTACCAGTCGCAGGTCTGCACCAAACCTTCACGGAGTGAGGCGATCGGTTCATACCCGATCAGGGTGTTGGCCCGCTGGATGTCGGCTCGGCTGTCGCGGACATCGCCCTCGCGAGGGGCTTCAAAGATTGGCTCGACCGG
>CAXBOF010000272.1:0-4093 GCA_963977205.1 uncultured Phycisphaera sp.
TGTCAGGATCTCAGACATATGAGCCGCCAGCTCGATGAGTGAGACCGAGGAGCCGGTGCCGATGTTCATGGTTTCGCCCACGAGCTTCTGCTGGGAAGCGCCGGCCAGGAGCGTGGCGTACACGGCGTTTGAGATGAAGGTGAAGTCGCGGGACTGCTGGCCGTCGCCGTAAATCACGGGCTGCTCGCCTTTGAGGAGCTTGGTTGCAAAGGCCGCCACGACGGCGGCATACGCCGAGTCCGCACGCTGGCGCGGACCGAAGATGTTGAAGTAGCGCAGGCACGCGGTCGAGAGCCCGTACGCCTGGCTCCAGGCGATCGCGAGCTGTTCTGCTGCGACTTTGCTGGCGGCGTATGGGCTAGCGGGACGCGTGGGCATTGTTTCGACGCAGGGCAGCGTGTCCGGGTTGCCGTAGGCCGAGCTCGAGGCGGCGATCACGACACGCGAGACGTGGTGGCGCCTGGCGGATTCGAAAACGCGCAGCGTGCCCGAGGCGTTGACTTCGAACGTGCGGGCGGGCTCTTTCATGGAGCGGGGCACGGAGCCCATGGCGGCCAGGTGGATGACGATCTCCGAGCCGTCGATCGCGTCGTGGAGCGCGCGGTCGTCGAGGATGGAGCCGTAGACGAACCGGACGGTGTCGGGCAGGAGCTCGATGTGGTCGGAGATGCGGTCGAGCGTGGAGTTGGAGAGGTCGTCGATCACGCTGACGCTGGCGCCGGCGGCGACGAGTGTGTCGACGATGTGGCCGCCGATGAATCCGGTCCCCCCCGTAACGCAGACAGCCCGCCCCGCGTAGGCGGATTCGATGCGTCGGAAGATCTCGGCTGGCATCTCCATTGTGCTGCGTCCCCTGAGGTCGGCATGAGAACGAACGTTCATACCGACCGAAAGAAATCCCCCCGGAGTGGTGTGGCTCCGGGGGGATGGTATGGGCTGTCGGGTTGTCCTGCCGGGATTACGGGCAGCCGGCGTTGTAGTTTGCGACCCAGGCGCTGAAGTCGGCGGGCGAGCAGGCCCCGTCGTCGTTCTGGTCGCACGCGGCGGACTGGGCGTTGAAGGCTGCGACCCAGGCGCTGAAGTCGGCCGGGCTCACAATGCCGTCGCCGTTGGTATCGGCCAGGCAGTCGGCCGAATCTGGCGTGACGGTAAGCGAGGCGTTGGAGCTTGTGAGGCTGCCGCAGCCGTTGGTGACGACGACGCTGTAGTTGCCGTCGTCTGCGGGCGTGGCACCGGTGATGGTGTAGGACGGGCTCATGGCGCCGCCGATGTTGGAGCCGTTCTTACGCCACTGGTATTCGAGTGTTGGCGTGCCGTCGGCGACGACGGTGAATGTGACGTTGTCGCCCTCGTTGACGGTCTGCGAATCGGGCTGGTCCGAGATCGAAACGCCCTGGTTGACGGTGATCATGACGAAGTCGGAGTCGGCCGTTCCAACCGGGTTGGTGACTTGGCAGAAGTAGAGGCCTTCATCGTTCTCGTCCGCGTTGGGGATGCTCAGCGTGGCGCTGGTCGCCCCAGCGACGGGGATTTGGAAGAGGTCGAACCACTGGTAGGTCAAAGGTGCATCGCCCGTGGCGACGATCGTGAGCTGCGCGGTCTGGCCTTCGCAGACGGTCGTGGGCGAGGGCTGGACGGTGATGACCGGCGGGTTGCCGTCGACCACGTCGTAGCCGATGGCGTCGAACATGTTGATGTCAGCATCGGAGTAGTAACCGCGGCTGATGAAGGTACACCCGGGGCTGAATGCCGGGTCCATGATGCCGATATTGGTCGTCGGGCTGCAGTTGCCCTGCTCACGGAAGTGGCTTGTCTGATAGGGCGAGCCGTCGGACATGCGGTATTCGTCGGAGATGATGTCCGAGTTCTGGTTGTCGGTGTTGATCTTGTCAACAGTGCGGGGCGTGGTCTGGAACTCGGCGGTGGTGTCGGGGTTGTAATCGCCCGAGCCGTCGGTGCGCTGGAAACGGAAGATGTCGAGCGCCTCCATGTCGTTGCTGCGGAAGTCAGAGCCCGAGGTGAACCCCATGGCGTGACCGACTTCGTGAACAACAACCTCGACAAACGAGTACGAAGAATTGTTCACGCCGTTGGACGGATCCCAGTCCCAGTTGAAGTTGGTGTTGTACTGCATGCTTGCGTCGGTGCCGCCCGAGCTGCCGATGCCTGCCTTGTAGTTGGCGCGGGTGAAGTAGACGCGCGTTTCGTTGGTGACCGAGGTCGAGCTCTCGTTGTAGCGGACCGGGATGGTGGTCCCGGTTGGGAGGAAGTTCTGGATGGTGTCGTCGCCGTCCATGCCGTTGATGAGACCGTTACGGACATCACTCCAGCTATCCTGGACATACTGCGAGCCGGTCGCGCCAAGCACACCCGAGCCCATATTTGCGAACGAAAGACTCACGATGATCGTGGTCGGGTCATTGAAATTGCTTTCGATAACGGCCTCGGCGATTGATAGAGCACTGGTCGCTCCGCTGGGAATGCTGCCCGAAACGTTGAAGATCACGTCGATGCCGCCGCGGCCCGAGAAGTTGTTGATGGTGGTGGCGCCCTGCGCGACGAGTTCGTCGTGGCTGACGACCGCCTCGAGCAGGTCGGCGTCGGTCAGGCCCGTGGTGTCCGAGCCGCACATGTAGCGCCAGACGGTCTCGCTCGGCAGCGAGGCCTGCGAGTTGTCGGCGTAGCGTTCGACAACGCTGGCTTTTTCTGGGATAACGACGAGCGGCTGCTGTGCGCTGGCGATGCCGGCGGATACAGCGAGACACCCGGCGAGGGTGTTCAACATCTTCTTCTTCATCTAAGCCTCCCCTGACTGGATTACCGACCTGATTTGGCCGGAATGACCTTCATCGACACACTCTTCTTTGCTCACTACACGAAGCGATACTGCTTCAAGCCGGAGAAAACCGGCCTGAGACAGCAACCGATACGCATCCCCGAGCGATTTGGTTGACTCCCATTGTGCAACAATCTCGGCCGCGGATCCAGATTCACGCCCAAATGGGGCTGAATCCGGGTCCGTAAAGCCGAGATTGTGGCATTCTGACTGTGATTTTGGGCCATTTGCCCGGAAATCGGCTCAGCAGCCGGCGTTGAAGTTGGAGACCCAGGCGCTGAAATCGGCCGGGCTGCAGACCCCGTCGTCGTTCTGATCGCACTCGTCCGCGCCGGCGTTGAAGGCGGCCACCCATGCCGAGAAGTCGGCCGGGCTGAGCATGCCGTCGCCGTTGGTGTCGGCTACGCACGCACCGATGCGGCCCTTGAACGTGACCGTCAACTGAACCGGGCCGGCAGCACCGGGCAGATCCTCATCGCTGAGCGTGATGATCGCGGTGGCCTCGTACGTGCCGATGGTCTGCGTGTCGATCTCGACCTGAAAGTCGGCCGATTCTCCGGGCAGGATGCCCGACAGCGGCGTGATGTCGGTCGCGAAGGCCCCAGCGTCGCCGATGACCATGACGCTATCGATATCGAGGTTGGCCGCGTAGACCGAGGGTGCGATATTCCAGACGGAGTAGCCGAGAATGGGCGATGTCTCGTCGACATCGAGCTGACCGAAGTCGATGACGATGTCGTTGAGTTGCGATTGCCCGCTCAGTGAGGCGAGCGAGTGGTCGATCGCCAGGCCTGTGATGGTGACGACATCGTCGCCGTCACCTGAGCCGAGGCCCGTGCCCGCAGAGGTGACCTCGGTGGTGTCGATGGTGACCGTGCCACCGAAGGGCCCGAATCCCGAGCCGGTGATCTGGACCTGATGGCTCATCGATTGGGTGTTGCGAGCTGCGCCGAACTGGTAGCGGCTCACCTCGGCGAGATCGCCCTCGGTGACGACGCTGTAGGTGGTTGGCGCGGTCCCGGCTTTGGCCAGATCGATCGAAACCGCCGGGAATTGCGAGGGTTCGCCGATCATCAGGCCCATGTCGATCGTTTGACTCGTTGAGCCGTCGACCGGGGTCTGGCCCGCGATGATGATCTGCGCATCGCTGTCCGATCCGCCGAAAAGCGCCCAGACCCATTCGGGCCGGTCGGCGAACGCGTTGCGGTTCTGCTGGGCGGTGTAGACGCGATCGTTGCGGTAGTTGTCGACCTCGCC
>CAXBOF010000273.1:0-4088 GCA_963977205.1 uncultured Phycisphaera sp.
GTGTGGATGTACTGGCCGGTCGAGTCGTGTTCGTCGACGGGGTCGGCGCCGCGGTGGTCGACGCAGCAGGGCGCTTTGCCGTTCTCGAAGAGGTAGCCGGCGTACCAGTCGATGAATCCGGTGGCGACATCGTGGAGACCGGCGCTGAGCATGGCGTGCGTGGTGAGCGAGCCGTCGCGGATCCACGTGCGTTCGTAAGTGCGCGACCCGGGCTGGATGGCGGGGCCGTCCTGATTGACGAGCGCGTAAGCGATCGAGGCGCGGACGGAATCTTCGAGGTGCTGCTGGGAATCGGGGAGGTCGAGCCAGAAGTCGCCGAGCAGTTCGTTCCACTCCGTCATTATGCTGTCCAGTTCACGCCCCCAGTTCCTGATGCTTTGACGCGGGCCGTTGGTAACGATGACGCCTTCACTCGTATTCGGGGGAAGCGTGAAGTCGTAGACCCAAGCGCCCGAGGCGAGTCGAGCCTTGTCCGGAGCGCGGGAGGTCTCATTGAATGCGAGTGTGCCGTCTGCAAGTCGCTGCATGATCTCGCCGGCGCCAAAGTGTGTGGCCGCGGTACGCGTGGCAGGCATATCGGCGCGAAAGATCACCTCCCCATCAGCGTGCATAGTCATGGGTTCAACATCGAGCGTTGCGATTGGGGCAACGCCACCGGTAACGTTGAGGAACTGCCATTGCGGCAAGACCTGGAAGGGCCTCGCTGCAAGGACAAGCGAAGCGTTCCGCTTAACGTAGCCTGTGTTCGTGACCGAGAAATACACGCTGGATGCGCCATTGAGTCCCGGAACTAACATGGCATCGACGCGCAGATCGCCGTGCGTCCAAGTCGCGATTGGGATGGGCATCCACCCGAAGAGCAGCGACTGCGTGCGCGAGTCGGCGTTCCAGCCTCCGAGGAGTTTGCCGCCCACGAGGAGCGCGGGCTGGAGGCGGGGGCCGGCCTTGACGGGTTCGAATGAGCCGTTCTCGTCGAGGAGCGCTTCGCCCTTCTTGCCCGGCAGACCCGCGACGGTCCAGAAAGTACGCTGGCCCGTGTAGTACGCGGGCAGGTGCGTGCGCTGGCCGGTGGTTGCGAGGATCTCGAGGAGGCGGTTGGGGTTCTCGTGCGCTTCGATCGGGAGCAACTCGAAGCCCGCGAGCGTGACGGCGTCGGCGCCGTCGTCTTGCGGGATGAGCGTGATCTCGCTGAGCGATTCGCCGTCAAAGGTGACGACGCTGCTTGCTGTTTCCACACGGAGGTTGCTGGCCAGATTGATCCATTCGCCCGAGGCGTTCTTGCCTCGGAGTGTGAGAGTGAAGGGTTTGTCGATGTTTGCAAAGTCGAGGATGAGGCCGCCGAGGGGTCGGGGCGTGTCAAGATTGATTCCGATTCCATCTTCGAGGCGTGCATCATCCAGGCGCACGGGCGGGGCGGCGTCGGCTGCGATCACGCGGCCCGCATCGGCAGTAGTGACGGACACCGGCGCTTCGAGCGGCAGGGGCTCGGGAAGCGGTGCATAGCGCAGGTCGTCGATCCAGATGGTGCCGGTGCCGCCGGTCGCTGAGGCGATGGCGAACTCGATCGTGTCGACGTGCTTGAGCGTCTGATCTTCGATCGGGCCCCACGCGAATTCGATGGATCGGCGCGACGAGGAGAGCGTTTGCCAGTCGGCGGGCGGCGTGTATCGGCGGCGGTTGTGCCACCACACGTTGTCGCCGGTCTTGTCGACGAGTTTGAACTCCAGGTCGTTGGCGGGCGCGTCGCCCTTGACGCGGAAAGAGAACTGGTAGTTGCCGGCGACCGCGACATCGACGGGTCTCCGGACGAAGGCGAACCCCCCGCCGCTCTCGAAGGTGTAATCGATGCGGAGCGCGCCTTCGTCGGGCGTGACATCGACGCGGACGCCTTCGGGTGCGTAGGTGGTCCACGCGTGTATGGTCTGAAAGGCATCGATTGAGACCGGCTGGGAGCTGGCGCGGCACGCCAAGAGAGCGAGCATGATAAGGCAGAGCAGGCGGGATGCGTTCACGGTCGGTCTCCGCGGAATTCAATCGAACGGGTTCTGAAAAAACACGACGCCGCCAACGTGGGTTGGCGGCGTCATGGTCACATTGAGATCTCTTGGTCAATCAGACGCAAGGGATTGATGCTCCGAGTATTACGGGCAGCCGGCGTTGTAGTTGGCGACCCAGGCGCTGAAGTCGGCGGGGCTGCACACGCCGTCGTCGTTCTGGTCACAGGCTGGGGCCTGAGCGTTGAAGGCGGCGACCCAGGCGCTGAAGTCGGCGGGGCTGACGATGCCGTCGCCGTTGGTGTCGGCCAGGCACTCATCGGCGCCCTGCGTGAGTTCGATGTCATCGAAGAAGACTGTGCCCGTGGAGCTCGAAGCGCCGAAGCGGAGCGGGAGCACGGTGACACTTGTGGCGAACGGCGGGAACGCGCCGGCGGCGTCCATCATCTGCTGGTCGGTCACGGTCATCTCGAACTCGACCCACTGGTCGTTGGTGTGGCCCGAGATCGAGAGCGACTCGAACGCGGTGGCGATGGAGCTGTTGTCGCGGCGGAACTCGAGCTTGATGCCTGCGTTGGCATCGACGAGGGGCATGTCGCTCGGGATGTAGTACCAGCCGGTGACGGTGACGTCGCCGCCCTGCCAGGTGTAGGCGGGGTCGTAGAACTCGAGTGTGTTGGGGTTGAACACGTTGGTTGTGCAGCCGGAGAAGTCGGTGCCGGAGGGGAACTCGATGGATGCGGTGCCGGTGCGGGCGACCGCGGCGGGTGTGCCGCCGTCGCCGAGCGTGCGGAGCTGAGCGGTGTTGAAGAAGCTCCAGCCCTCGGGCGTGCCGCCGTCGTTGGTTTCGAATGAAGAGTTGAAAACGAGATTCTGCGCCAGTGCTGCGGGCGCGAAGGTCAGACAGCACGCGGCGAGTGCGAGACGATTGGCGTTCATGACGGGCTCCTGTGTGGATCTCTCAATCGGGACTGGTCATTGTGAACCAAGTCTTGGCCGATACCGGGCGAACGCCCGGATGTAAGCGTTTCCATCAGTCTGACAGATCCTCTCGGACGTGTCAAGAGTTTCTGTATGCGACTGCGCACAATCGATTGCTACCCCTTCACCGCCCCCGACATGCTCGAGCGGGTGAAGAGGCGGTTGGTCAGGACGAACACAACCAGAACGGGCAGCACCGTCATTGTGCTGGCGGCCATGAGCAGGTTCCAGGGGGTCTGGCCCGCCTTGGACTGGTAGAGCTGCAGCCCGAGCATGAGCGTGAACTGTTCTCGGTCGACGATGAAGACCAGCGGCGCGAGGAAGTCGTTCCACATGTACGTGAAGTGCAGGAGCACCACCACCGCCAGCGCGTTGCGCGACAGCGGCAGCGCGATGTGGCGGAAGGTCTGCCAGTGGCTGCAGCCGTCGATGCTGGCGGCCTCGTCGAGCTCCTTGGGGAGCGACTTGAAGAACTGGTGGAGCAGGAAGATGCTGAACGCGTTGCCCAGCCAGAACTGCGCGTAGAGGGGCAGGAACGTCCCGATCCAGCCGAGCTTGGCGTAGAGCATGAACAGCGGCGCCATCAGCACCGGGAACGGGATCAGCATTGTGCCGATGGTGATGACGATCAGCGGTTTGCGTCCCGGCATGGGCACGCGGGCCAGGCCGTAGGCCACGACGACGCTGGAGATGATGCACCCGAAGACACCCAGCGCCACGACGACGATCGTGTTGCGCATGTAGAGCGGGAAATCGACGGTCGGGTCTTCGAGGACGGCTTCGTAGTTCGCTGCCGCCTGACTCGGAGCGGAGGTGACGGGATCGGGCAGGAGGCTCAGCCCCTGCGACATCGCCTGCGACTCTGGTTTGATGGAGGTCGCGGCCATCCAGACCAGCGGCATCGCAAAGATGATCGCCACGACGAGCATCAGCAGTGAGCGCGTGACGCGGGCAGCCTTGTTTGGACCGCGCAGGCTCATTTTTCGGTGCTCCAGAGCTTGCGCGTGACGGCGTAGATCGCCAGGATGCACACGGCGATGAGCATGAGCTGCACCCACGCCATGGCGCTCGCGTAGCCCATGCGCTGGAAGAGGAAGGCGTTGTCGTAGAGGT
>CAXBOF010000274.1:0-4082 GCA_963977205.1 uncultured Phycisphaera sp.
GTTTGGGTTTGACGAAGAGCTGGTACGCACCGAACCTCGGCACGCCGCTCTCGGATGCTTCGGCGCTGACAACAGCATCGGCATCGATGACCGCCAGCGCCAGCACGCCGCCATCGTTGGCCGTCCCGTCGCGCAGCGGCTGCTTGGCCGATTCCGCATCCGCCGCCTCGCCGAGCCGGTTGACCGTCAGCTTCGGGATCGTCCGCATCATCGCCTTGGAGAGCATGTCGGAAGTCTGCTCGGGCGTGGGTGTTGCGCCCGGCTCGATCTTGGGCAGCTCGATTACCTGCGATTCCTCAGCCAGATACTCGGGCGAGAGCCGAAGTGCGATGTCCTCGGCCAGCACGCCCGAGTGATCGATCAACGAGACCTCACCCTCGATCGAAGGCCCCTCGTCTCTGAGCAGGATCGGCAGCAGCGTCACCATGATGACCAGGATCACGGCGGGCACCACGAAGCCGCCGATGATGAAGCCCTTGGTCAGCGCTGTTGAGGCAAACTCGCGCCAAGCGATTTGCAGTGTCCGGCTCACAAGGCCACCCCCTGGGTCTCAAACTCCGGCACGTACGAATCGTCCTGAACGATCTCGATAAAGATGTCCTCGAGCGATGGACGCTTCACCTCGATGCGGGCCGTCTCGATTTGGCCGGCGATGCGTGCGATCGCTTCGCTCGGCGTGAGTCCGTCTTCAAGCACGATCTCCCAGCCCGCATCCGTCAAATGCGCACCCTCGACACCCACGATTTCCATGAGCCTTGCGCTGTCAATGCCCCGGTCCATGGGCTCAAGTAGAAGTGCTTTCGGGTCGAATCGGCTGCGGATCTTGTCGAGCGGGTCGTCGAGCACTTTCTGCCCGTTGTGGATCATCACGATGTTGTCGCACAGTTGCTCGGCCTGAGCCATCACATGTGTCGAGAAAATAATCGTCGTGCCGCTATCGTTGATCTCGCGGATCAGGTCACGCAGAAGCCGCATGTTCACCGGGTCGAGCCCGCTGAACGGCTCATCGAGAATCAGCAGCTCGGGCTTGTGGATCACCGCCGCGATGAACTGCACCTTCTGCTGCATGCCCTTTGAGAGCTCTTCGCACTTCTTCTCCGCGACATCGCTGAGTCCGACCTTCTCAAGCCAGCCCATTGCCTGGCTGTGTAGCTGGGAATCCGCCACCCCCTTGAGCCGCGCCATGTACTTGATGAAGGCCAGGACCTTCATTTTCTTGTACACGCCGCGTTCTTCGGGGAGATAGCCGATCCGGTCCTTGCTCTCGATGGCCGACCTCTTGCCCAGAACCGAGAGCTCGCCCCGGTCTGGGAAAATGATCGACATGATCATCCGGATGGTCGTGGTCTTGCCGGCGCCATTGGGCCCGATGAAGCCGTGCAGCGATCCACGCGGCACTGCGAGATCCATGCCCCGCACCGCCCGCTTCTCGCCAAAGCTCTTGTCGAGACCGACAATTCGTATCGCATCCGTCAAACCGACTCCCCCATGACATCCGCCCCTCGTGTCCGCGGATGATACGCGGACACCCCGTGATCGGCGTATTGTGGGTTTATGGGTCAGGTTGCCAGCCAATTTCAGTCCATGCTCCCTGAGGCGATCGCCCAGAAGCTCGCCCGTATGGATGCCCAGTTCATCGAACTCGAGCATCAGCTGGGCGACCCCGAGGTGATGGCCGACCACAACGCCGTGCGCGATCTCTCGATCAAGCGATCCGCGCTCGCGCCCGTCGTGGACGCCTACCGCGAGCTGATCAGCCTGCGAGCCGAGGCCGAGGACCTCGAAGGCGTGATCGCCGGCGACGATGCCGAGCTCGCCGAGCTCGCCCACGAGGAACTGCCCGAGCTGCTCTCCAAAGCCGCCGAGATTGTCGATCGCGTCAAATCCTCGCTCGTGACAGCCGACGATCGTCGCGTGGGCTCGGTGATCCTCGAACTCCGCGCAGGCACCGGCGGCGACGAGGCGGGCCTCTGGTGCCGCGACCTCATGAACATGTACGCCAAGTACGCCTCTAAGAAGGGCTGGTCCTTCGAGGAGATGGACCTGACCGCCGACGCGTCGGTGGGGGGCGTGCGTCACGCGGTGATCAATGTCAAGGGTGAAGGCGTCTTCGTCGAGCTAAATTTCGAGGCGGGCGTGCACTCGGTCAAACGCGTGCCCGCGACCGAAACTCAGGGCCGCGTGCACACCTCGACAGCAACGGTCGCGGTTCTGCCCGAGCCAACGGAGGTCGAGGTCGCGATCGATTGGGCCAGCGACGTCACCGAGCACGTGACGACATCGCAGGGCCCCGGCGGGCAGAACGTAAACAAAGTCGCCACCGCCGTGCACCTCATCCATAAGCCGACGGGTATCGAGGTGCGGATGCAGGAATCCAAGAGCCAGGCGCAGAACCGCGAGAAAGCCAGGCGACTCCTGCGGGCCAGGCTCTACGAGATCGAGCGCGACAGGCAGGCCACCGAGCGGGCGGCCGAGCGAAAGGGCCAGATCGGCACCGGCGGCCGGAGCGAGAAAATCCGCGTCTACCGCTATCAGGACAACATCGTCGCCGACCAGCGTCTCGATGCGAAATTCCAGACCTCAAAGATCGTACAAGAAGCAGATCTGGAGCCGATGTTTGAGGCATTGATAGAGCATGAGACCGCGCGCAGGCTCGCCGAACTCTAAACCTCGGCGAGTGGGGGACAGCCGATGACCACTGCGGAAGCACCGACGCTGAGACCCACGAGAGCCTCGGACCGCATCATCGCTCTGGATGTCGCCCGGGGCCTGGCGCTCTTTGGCATCTTCATGGTCAACGTGCAAATCATGACTCAACCCATCGGCTGGCTTGCCTCGGGCGAGGTCCACGAGCAGGGACGCCTCGCCGAGATCCTGCACTACCTCACCCGTGTGCTCTTTGAATCCAAGTCGTACCCGCTTTACTCGATGCTCTTTGGCATGGGCATGGCGCTGATGTACCAGAGGGCCAAGGCCCTCAACCGCCCATTCGCCTTCCCGTATCTCAGACGCATCATCCTGCTCGCCGTGTTTGGTCTCGTCCATGCCATCCTCATCTGGTACGGCGACATCCTCTTCCACTACTTCCTCATCGCGAGCGTCACCATGTGGCTCGTCTTTCTGCGCCCAAGATGGCTCCTGACGATCTCGTTCTCTATGATCTCGCTCGCAACGCTTTTGCTCGTTGCGATAACTCTCATAGGCGCAGCCTTCAATTCTGAAGGCGCGATCCCAGAAACAACCGATGCGACTAACTTCGCCGAGTTCTGGGCGATGCTCAAAGAAGGCGAGATCCAGGCCGGCCCGGTGGATCCAGCGTGGATCGTCGGCGAGACCGACGCATTCGCCAACGGCCCCTTTCTCACCGCCATCGCCATGCGCACCATCAACTGGGCCAGCGGGCTGATTTTCTGGCTCGTCATCAACGGCGTTGCGTTCCACCTCGCCGGGATGTTCCTCCTCGGGGCGGCCATCATGAAGGCCAACCCATTCGCCCCCGAAAGCAGACTCCCAACGTTCTTCATCCGGCTCGGGCTCTTTGTCGGGCTGCCATTGAGCGCCGGCGCTGTCCTCATGGGAGAGATCGGCGGAATGCAATCCACGTACTACGGCCTTAGCGCCGCACTCACCATGGTCGTCGGACCCTGCATCAGCCTCGGGTATTTCGGCCTCGCGATCCGGCTCGCACAAAGCGCGCCGACGAAGCCGCTTGTCCATGCTATCGCCTCCGCGGGCAGGCTCGGGCTTACCAATTACATCATGCAGAGCCTCGTCGTGGCCGCAATCGCTCAGCACTGGGGCTTGGGACTCTTCGGCGACGTCACCCGCGTCGGTATGGTGCTCATCGTGCTCGGGGTCTACGCATTCCAACTTCTCTACAGCCCGCTCTGGCTCCGCGTCTTCACGATGGGCCCACTCGAATACCTTTGGCGCACCGGCATATACCTGCGGATGCCCAAACTCCTCGCCCCGCGCCGAGTCGCCACAGGCTAATCTAGTCCCATGCCCACACTCGTCTGCGTCCCCATCACGGTCCTCGAAATCGACAACGCCCTCGCCGATGCGAATCAGGCCAAGCTCTT
>CAXBOF010000275.1:0-4065 GCA_963977205.1 uncultured Phycisphaera sp.
ACTGGTACGCCTCAAACGGCTGCTTTACCGATCTTCAGGATCACTGCACAGCCATCGCCAAGGACGCCGGGCTGAAACTGAACGCGAAAGACGCCTGGCGGTGGCTTTCGCAGGGGGGCTTCACGACCGAGTTTGTCGGCCGCGCCTCGCTGGGCTCGTTCGATCTCAATTCGAGCAGACACCTTGTCGACCGCTTCCTGGGCGGGGAGCAGAACAGGAAAATCGCCCAGTACAACATCTTCAAACTCAACATACGCGGCGCCAAAAAAGACAAGATCGGCGATCTCCGCGACGGAAAGATCAACCGCGTCCCGTGCTATCGAAGAGGCGATGTGACACTCCCCTTGGCGGGGATCTACGGCAACATGATCGAGATCCTTGGGCAAACATCCGACATCGCCACCATCTACAACACTGTCGTTGCCAATGTCCAGAATCGTGTCGCACCCGGGGCTGTCATGGGGACGGTGACCAGCTATCTCCAGGCGCTCGAAGCCATGCTGATCCAAGGCTGGGTCACGGCCAAGCTCGATCCGAAGAAACCCAAGCTTGAGATCAGTTCGACTACTGGACGACTCATCCGATCCGAAGATGCGGCCAGAGAAGCAATGACAAAGGCCAAAGGATCCGTGAAATTCAACTAATTTGTGTGCACTATCCTTAGTCTCGTTGGGATGTCACCAATCCTGATCGCAGGCGGATAAGGAGCAACTGCACGTGACTACTCTGTCGATTTGGTTCTTGAGATCGATTGCTCTGCTCGCGCTCTGCATGACATGTGCAACAAATTGCGGGGCGCAGGATGCACCGCCCGCAGAAGAGCCCCCGCAGGTCACAAAGACACCGGCCCAGGTCGAGGCTGCCGCACTCGAAGCGCTCGCGCGTATCGAGGGACTCGAGGACGAGGGCGTCAAGGTGCAGGGCACATCGGCTGTGCTGACGGGTGTGGCCGATGATCCGGCGGTCTTGGAGCGAGCAGCCGAGGTCGTCCAGGCAGCCGCGGGCATCACTGATGTCCAGAACGACATCACCATCACGGACGATGTCGGCGAGCGCATCCGCGGCGCGACAACGCGTGTCAGCGGCCGACTCGAGGGATTGATCGATGCACTCCCTCTGGTGCCCGTCGCGATCGGTGTGGTGCTGCTCGCGTTCGCGCTGGCGTGGCTCATCGGCCGATGGGACTGGCCCTTCCGTCGATTGTCGCGCAACCAGTTCCTGGGCAGTATCGCTCAGCGCCTGGTTCAACTCGCGGTGGGGATCCTCGGCCTGCTGCTGGCGCTCGAGATCCTCAACGCGACCGCGCTTGTCGGCGGCGTGCTCGGGGCGGCGGGGGTTGCGGGCATCGCCATCGGCTTTGCGTTCCGCGATCTCGTCGAGAACTACATCGCAAGCGTGCTCCTCTCGGTGCGCCAGCCGTTCCGCCCGCGCGATCACGTCGTCATCGACGGCCACGAGGGCCTCGTCACCTCCATGAATTCGCGCTCAACCGTGCTCACAACGTTCGATGGCAACATCGTTCGGATCCCAAACGCCGTCGTTTTCAAGACCACGATCGTCAGCTACTCGAGCGATCCCCGCAGACGCTTCGACTTCGAGGTCGGTGTGGGTTACGACGTTGACCTGCCCGTAGCTCTGTCTGTTGGCGTGCAGACGATCGCCCAGGCCGATGGGGTGATGAACGACCCCGAGCCCTTCGGCATCGTCACGAACCTGGGCGATTCGAGCATCAAAATCCGTTTCTTCGGCTGGGTGGATCAGTCCAAGCATGATTTCGGCAAGGTCCGCAGTGCCGCGATGCAGCGCGTCAAAGTCGAGTTCGACAACCGCAACATCGACATGCCCGAGACTCCGAGCAAACCGATGCCCATGCCCACGCCCTCGGTCACCAAGGACGACACCGCGGCCGAGTTCGCAGAGATCGAAGCCAACAGGACCGAAGGCTCCAATCTCCTGGATCAATCAGCGCCCGCCGAGTGAGCCAGCGCACCCGGCGCATACACAATACAATACAGATAACTCATTATCGAGTTTATGTATGGATAATGCTGCGCGCGTGTAGACGCCGAAGTGTGAGAAAGAAATGGAGACGAGCGGGGTCGAACCGCCGACCTCTTGCATGCCATGCAAGCGCTCTACCAACTGAGCTACGTCCCCGTGTTGTCACCGCGGACTCGGCTAACCATCCGAGCCATCGGCAGGACCAATCGTACAGCCGACCCCGCCCCGGTCAACCGATCATCGCCCGCCCCCTGCTGATTCACGCAAATCCCGGCCTCGGCCTGACTTATCCGGCCCCGCTGCGGGCCGCCTGCAGCAGACGATCCACCGATCGCACCACCGAATCCAGCCCGATCCGGTCCACCCGGCACTGCTCGGGGTGATCGTTGGCAGACTCGGTCAGGGGCAACTCGGGGTCGGCCACCAGCACGGTTTCGGGCCCCGCAGGCCGCGTCGGGATCGTCGTCCACCGGTGATCAGTCGGCCCGAACATCGTCACCATCGGCACGCCGAAAGCAGCCGCGATGTGCCGGGGCCCGGTGTCGTTCGTCACCAGCAATTCCGACCGCTCGATGATCGACTTGAGTGAACCAAGCGTCATCCCGATCCCCGGCAGCGCGATCGGGTCCGTCTCTGCCGATGCAGCGATCGAAGCCGCCAAATCCGCCTCGCCGGGCGAGCCGCTGATCAGCACCCGCAGCCCGTGTGCCCGCTCGAGGTGATCCGCAAGAGCCGCAAACCGCTCGGCGGGCCAGCGCTTGGCTGCGTTGTTGCCGCCCGGGTTCAAGACCGCATAGGGATGATCCAGCACGCCCGCCTCGCTCAGCACCCCGTCCGCCTCTTGACGGTCCTTTGGTGTGCTGACAAGCTGCATGTACGTCCCGGCCGGCAGGCGGTGCGCGCCGGATTCATCCGCCGGCCGCAGCTCATCAACACGTTCGCCCGTGGTCAGCGCGATCAGCGCCTCAGCCGCGTGCCAGTAGTAATCCACCGCGGGCACGATCGCCCACTTGCCCTCGTCCGTCTTGGGCGCCATCAGCCGATGCGTCAGCAGCAGGTGCCTTGCATCGCGGTCGTAGCCCATCCGCCGCGGCGCGCCCGCCATCCGCGCGATGAGCGCGGTCGAGAACGAGTTGGTCAGCAAGAGGGCCGTGTCGTAGCCACGCAGGCGAAGCTTCGAGGCCGAGTGTTTGTGCCCCATCACGCCGCCCGGGTGCATCGTGATCAGCTCGTCGTAGACATCCAGCCCGTCGAGGATCGGCGCGACGCTCGGCTTGCAGAGCGCACCGATCGTCGCCCCGGGCAGGCTCCGGCGAATCAGCCCGAGTGCGGGTGTAGCCATCACCGCATCGCCCACCCAGCTCGGGCAGACAACCACAATCCGCAGCGGCGTCGTCGGGTGCAAAGACATACCCAGAAGGATAGGGACTCAGCTCGCCGCATCCCCGTGCTCGCCCGCATCGGTCCTGACCACCCGGCTGGCGGCTTCCAGAACATCCGCGAACACCCCTTCTTCGCCGATCAGAAGGCACCGGGCGGCGTCCAGCCCCGCTCTCTCGCCCGCCTCGCAGTCTCGCGGCATATCCCCGATCAGCCACGACCGACCGAGATCGAGATCGAGCTCATCGCTGGCCCTCAGGATCATGCCGGGCCTGGGCTTGCGCAGGTCGTCCTCCCGCGTGAACTCGGGCACGTTCCCCTCCGGGTGAAACGGGCAGTAATAGAACCGCTCGATCAACGCCCCACCCAGGTTGTCCACGAGCAGCTCACTCACCCGCGCGTTGACCGCCTCGACATCCTCGATCGTCGCCGACCCGCGAGCCACGCACCCCTGATTCGACACCACGACAAGCGTGTACCCCGCACCCCGCATCATCCGGCACGCCTCGAGCGCACCGTCCAGCAGCACCACCCGCTCCGGGTCCGACAAGTCCCCCGGCTTCCAAGCCGGGTGCGGCCTCTCCGGCGGGGGCAGCGTCGCGTTGGCAATCAGCGAACTGGTTGACGTTGTTCTGAGCGAGCGGGTAGCGGACACTGATTGTGCAGTTCTCCCACGCCGTCTTG
>CAXBOF010000276.1:0-4055 GCA_963977205.1 uncultured Phycisphaera sp.
ATGAGGTTCTCTTCCGAGGTCGGGTCGGGCACCGCACCGGGCTCAAAGCCCGGGCCCTTGTCCGTCACCACGATCGAGATCGCCTCGGGCTTCACGTCGTACTCGACGAAAACCGTCTCGTCCCTGCCCAGACCCTTGTGCCCGTGCTTGAACGCGTTGACGATCGCTTCCTCGATCGCAAGCCGAACCGCAAACCGCGACGCCTCGGCGTACCCGGCTTCCCGGGCAACCTCCACAACGCGCTCGGCGACGGCCGTGATCAGACCGCGGTCGTTGCCAAGCTCGACGCTGCCACTGGGGTCTGCGGGTTGTGATTGCTCTTGCGCCAAAGAGAGAACCGTCTCCTCTGTGCGAGTCGCTGCGGGCACGCGGCAACACAGGCACCAGCCCGGCCGCCTCAAAAGACCTAGCGGAAGCTGCCGATGGCCTCGGTCGATGTCTCGTGGATCTCGAAGATCTTGTTGAGCTTCGTGATCGCGAACACCTCGTAAATCTGTGGCGAGATCTCGGCAAGTCTGAGCTGACCCGACTTGCCCCGCACCCGGTTGTTCACCGAGATCAGCTGCCCGAGGGCCGCCGAGGACAGGTGGTCAACATTGGCAAAGCTGATCACGAGCTTGGGCTCGCCCGAGCCCTCGATGATCCGCGCCAGCTCCTCGCCGATCGCCTGGATGTTCGCCTCGTCGAGGATATTCCGATCGATAAACTCGACGCGGGTGATGCCTTCCTCGACACTGACGCGGAGGCGTGAGTCCTCGCTGGCCATCGTGACTTCTCCCTGTGAGTAAGTAGCAGGGGACCGGCCCGACAAACGAACCGCCCGATCCCAGAGCATAGCGCGCTCCCTACAGCAGAGACTCCAACCCCAAGCCTCTCGCAAGCGAATCGAACCCCAAAAAGAAAAGCCCCCCGCAGCGCGAGGGGCTCAGAAATGCAGCTTTCAGATGGCCGATCAGCCGCCCAAGCTGTTGATCAGCGTGTCGCTCAGGCCCGGGAAGTTGTTCTCTTCCTGCTCCGACTGGATCAGGATGGTGGGCTTGATCAGGATCAGCAGGGTCTGCTCTTCCTTAGACTCGATCCGGTTGGTGAAGAAGCGGTTGAGGATCGGGATCTTCGAGACCACGGGCACGCCCGTCTCGATCTCAAACTCCGTCACCAGCCGCTGACCACCCAGAAGGACCGTGCCCTGGTCGGGGACCGTCACCGTCGTCTGGATGCGGGTCACCGTCACCGTCGGCAGCTGGATGAACGACTGCACATCCTCGGAGCTGACGAGTTGACCGCCGGCAACAGCCGTCACTGCCTGCTCGGCGAAGCCGTCGATCCGGCTCACGCCCGTCTGGACGTTCATCGTCACGTAGCGGCGATCGGAGCTGACCGTGCCCTCGACCTCCATCGTCACGCCCTCGCTGACCACGCTGATCGTCGGCGTGAAACCGACAGCCGAGGTCGCAACCACGGGCGTCAGCTGGCTGACGAACGCGGTCTGCGTCGCCACAACGATGTTGGCGATCTGGCCGTTGGTGAACGTCAGGCGCGGAGCCGTCAGCTGCACCGAGCGGCGGTCGGCCTGGGTCGCCTTCACAAGGAAGTCGACCTGGATGTCATCGAGGAACTGACCGGCGATACCCAGTGCCGGGGCCGAGCCCAGGATGCTGCTGGCAAACGCGCCGGAGTTGGCACCCAGCTGCTCGGTCAGACCAAGCGAGTTCTGGCCCACGCCGATCGGACTGAGCCCGTCGTAGGGCACCACGCCCTGGGTCGTCGAGCCCGCCACGCCGCCGGTGGTGTTGGCAGCACCGGTGACAGACCGCTGCAGACCCACGCCCGAGTCAAGAGCCGTGTTGCCCGGGTTGAACTCAAAGAAGTCGCCCACGGACACGGTCGGGTCGGTCGCCCGTGCGAACTGCACCGAGTCGTTGTCGTTGCCGAAATACACGTCGAGGTCGAAGCCAATCTCCTCGAAGAAGTCTTGGTTCACAAGCAGGAACCGGGTCTCGACGTTGATCTGCATCGCCCGCTGAGCACGGATCTGGCTCAGCAGCCCCGTGATCGCGCGGTGGTTCTTGGGGGTGTTGCGGATGATGAGCGAACCCGAGAGCTCCTGGATGAAACCCGTGTCGCCGCCGTTGTCCTGCCAGCCCTCGAAGTCGACGTTGTTCTGGATGATGTCGATGATCTGATCGAT
This sequence comes from uncultured Phycisphaera sp., assembly GCA_963977205.1. GTDB lineage: Bacteria > Planctomycetota > Phycisphaerae > Phycisphaerales > UBA1924. The sequence goes on from CAXBOF010000276.1 coordinate 2,189, forward strand.
GCGGTCCTGGCGATCGCGTTCCTCGTCATCGTCGTTCTGAGCGCCGTCGAAGGGGCTCTGGCCGCCGCCGCCGCCGCCCGTGTTCTGCAGCACGTTCTGCAGGTCGATGTCCGGCGCATCCTGATAATCCGGGATCTCGATCAGCAGATCGCGGATGTCGTAGATCACCAGCGACGTGTTCCGGCGGAGCGCCTCGTCAGACGCGATCTGCACGATGCCGTCCTGCACAGCCCAGCCGGCAGGCGAGAGCGGATCCGAAACCTTCTCCACGATGCGGTCGAGCACCGTGTTGATCGGCACGTTGTTCAGACGCAGCTGAACGGGCGTCTGCTCGTCGATCGAGAGCAGCTCAAGGCTCGTCCAGTTCACATCGAAGTTCTGGCTCGTCACCGTCTCAAGGAAGCTGATGACATCGCCCAAGGGGTTGTCGAAGTTGACCGGGATGCGCTGGCTCTCAAGAGCCGCCAGCACGCGCCGATTCTCGGGAGTCTCAGAAGCCGCCACCGGCTCGCCGCGACCCAGGCTGATGCGGGGCCAGTCGTCGGGGTACGTGATGATGTCAGTGATCGGCATCGAGGCGCGATAGTTCTCGACCGTCAGGTCGGCGAACTGAACACCACGCTCCTTGCGGATGTCGGCGTACTCGCGGGCGATGATCGTGTCGCGGACGATGTCCTTCATGAACAATGCCGCCGGATTGATCGGATCGAGGAACAGCGTCGAGTCCAAGACCTGCAGCGCTTCTTCGTACTTCAGCTCGCTCATCAGCGCCCGAACCCGGTCGAGCTGCTCGTTGATCTTCGACTGACGCTGCTGCTGTGCCTGCGCACGATCCTCGTCGGCCTTCTGAGCGATCATCGCCTCACGCTCGCGGGCCTCACGAAGCTGGATCTCGATCGCCTGATTCTCGATGTCCGAGATCTTCTGATCGATCAGCGCCAGCTTGTTCTCGTACTCGGCCTCGGCAAGCAGGCTGCGCCCGCTGTTGAGCACCAGGCGCGCCGAAGACACACGCTCACGCGCACCGGAGATATCCGACGAACGCAGACGCTGGTCGGCCTGATTCATCAGGTTGTCGAACTCGCGCCGAAGCTCGGTGATCGCAGCCTGACGCTCCTCCAGAACACCGCCGATAAACTCGCCTTCCGGCTGATTACCCAGCGTGATGCGGGCATCCGTCGCGTTCTGCTCGGCCTCTTGGATCTGCTCGGCCGTCAAGTACGACCGGCTCGCCGCCAGAATCTCGTTGTACAGATTCAGAGCCGTCGTAAACTCGGATCTGGCAAACGCCTGGTTCGCCTGGGCCAGCTTGGCCTGGGCATCGGCCCGCATCGTGCGATCGATGATGTCATCGGGCAACGGCTGATCGCCCTCGGGCTGGTCGTCCGTCAGATCGATCGGGGCATCCAACGGCGGCACATCGTCGTCATCATCATCCCGGCGGATCACGCCCGGCTGATCGTCAAAGTCTGCATCGCCGAACAGATCAAGCAGCGTGTCCCGCGTGTCCGCGTCGGCAAGCTGCTGCTTGTCGTCGGCGATCCGTGTCAGAACGCCCGGCTGGAACAGGCCCGCCGCCTCAACGATGGCGAACGGCTGGCCCCGCTCAAGCTCGATGTTGAAAAGCTGCGTCCGGATCGCGTCGGCCTCGGGGGTCAGCTCAACGCCCGCCCGCGTCAGGACCGCAAGCGTGCTCTTGGCCCTACCGAATCGCCCGTCGATAAAGTCCACCTTCGCCTGCGCGACAAAGTCCTCAGCAAGCGTCGCAACGCTCGCGGTGATCTTCTCGCCCTCGGCAGTCAGCTCTCTGCCAAGCTCGCGCTGGGCCTGCGTCGACTCGCCCCGGCGAAGCACCGGCTGGAGCTGG
>CAXBOF010000277.1:0-4035 GCA_963977205.1 uncultured Phycisphaera sp.
AGGTCGATTTCTGCGAACTGGAATCCGCGGATACCGCCGGTGCCGCCGTCGATGGGCGTTGCGTTTGAGCCGACTGTGAAGTTGCTGTATGTCGAGCGGTTATCGCCGTTGAGGTCTGCGAATGGATAGCGGCTGAGGATGATGTTTCGGTTGAAGTTGTCGGTGTTCGAGCTGACGAAGATGTGCGGGAGGTCGTAGGCGGGGGCGTAGAGCTGGACGTATTCGGTGACCGTGCCGCCGTTGAATGGGTCGGTGCCGCCGTGGATGAAGAGTTCGACGACGGTTGTCATGTTGGCGACGGAGTCAACGCCTGAGCCTGTGCCGTTGCCGGAGTTGTCGCCGGCTTCCTGAATAATGAGGACGTCGGGTTTCATGGCGGCGGTGATGCGTGCGAGTGCGGCCCACGAGCCGGTGGCTGCGGTTTTGTTAGCGGTGCGGCAGATGCCGTCTTCGACGTTCCAGGTCATGACGCGGAGATCGGTGGCATCGGTTTTGCCCCACTGCGAATTCTGGGGATCCCACTGGGCGAGTGTTGTGGTCGCGAGCGAGAGGCCGATGATTGCGGCGGCGAATCGGGTGAGCATGACTGACTCCGGGCTGGGCTTTTTGTCGGTCTTTGATGATGACCCAATGTCGGGCTGGAAACAATGGTTTTGGTTTGAAACGAAAGCCCGCCCGCCCCTTTCGGGACGGGCGGGAGAGTGTGCGAGACTCTGCCTTCGTGTTAGTTCAGGCAGGTGGGGCCGTTGGCACCGAGGTTGTAGTTGCCAACCCAAGCGGAGAAGTCGGCGGGTGTGACATTGCCGTCGTCGTTCTGGTCGGCGCGGTAGTTCTGGGTGTTGAACGCACCAACCCAAGCGGAGAAGTCGGCGGGGCTGACATTGCCGTCGTCGTTGACGTCGGCGCAGAAGCGGTTCATCTGGCCGGGGCATTCGTCGGGGATGCCGTCGCCGTTGAGGTCGTCAGAGGTGCCGTTGGCGATGTCTGTTGCATCATCGACGCCGTTGTTGTTGCAGTCGGTGATGCCTGTGCCGCCGAGTGGAGCGATGTAGAAGAGGTAGTTGTAGCCTTCGTCGCCGGTGCCTTCATCAAAGTCACCGTCGGAGTTGCTGTCGTAGACCATGTCTGCTGCGACAACGAGTCCGCCGAGGTTGCCGGGGTTGGCGGGGTTGGTTGCGTCGGCCTGTCCGGGGTAGCCGTCGAATGTTGAGTTGTGGCCGAAGAGCGTGCCCGAGGAGGTGGAGTTGCTGTCGGCGATGGAGAGGAATGTGATTGCGTAGTTGAGGCCGTTGTTTGCAGAGGCGAAGACATCGCCGGTCTGGAGGAGGAGTTCGAGTGTGTAGCCGCCGGTCGCGGAGTCGTAGATGCCGCGGAAGAGTGCGGAGTCGAAGTCGTCATCGACGCCGCCGATCATCATGTCGGGGCCGTAGTCGAAGAAGGGTGCGATGAAGTAAATGTTGCCGGCAGCGTCCATGGAGACACCGGAGATGGAGGGGCCGGCGATGCCGAAGACTGCGATGGCGGTGAGCTCACCGATCTGATTGCCCATGTCATCGAAGACGGGCTTGCCGGTGCCGTTGTCACCGTTGACCCAGGCGGCGAGATTCCACTCGACGGTGCCTGAGGGGTCGGCTGCGTCGAAGCGTGCAACCGAGATGCCCTGAACCGGCGCGGTTGCGTTGCCGAAGCCGAAGGTGACGCCAGTGCAGTTGTTGCATGCGATGTCGAAGACGGCTGCGGCGAGAACTTCGTCGGTGACGGCGTCTTGCGAGACGGCGACGGCACCGGAGGGACCGTTGAATGCCATCTGGCTGCGGTAGTGGCGGAACTCGCCGTAGGGGGCTGCGTAGCCGTCGATGGGGTCGGACATCATGGTCGGAGCGGGGAGGACGGCAACGCCAGCGGGCGATGCGTCGGCGTTGAGGCCCATGAGGCCGAGGTAGATGACGCTGGATGCGGTGCGGCCGAGGTAGGCTCCGGTTGCGACGCCGCCGAGGGGGTTGATGGGCGAGTAGCCGTACGTGCCACGCTGATCAGATGCGTTGACGAGGCCGGGGAAGGTTGAAGTGAAGTGAGCGGTGGTCGAGCTTGCGTAGTCGTTGAACGCCATCCGGCCGAGGAAGTTGGGGCCGAAACCAACGGGTCCGCCGAGTGCTTCTTCGATCTGCGTGCCGGGGCTGTGTACATCGGGAGCGTTGACGAGCAGCGAATCTGTGGTGCCGGCGTGCGAGCCGCCAGCGCCGCCGATGACGTTGAGGTTGCCGTTGGAGCGGAGCTCGGCGTTGACGCGGAAGACGTTGTCGCCAGAGAGGTTGTTGGGGCCGGAAGCGTTGAAGTCGTCGGCGCGGAACATGACGTTCATGTTTGCGTCAACGACGCCCATGCCGAGTGCGCCGTTGTCGACGTTGACGGCGCTTGAGGCCTGGTTGGTGGCTGCGACGATGCGGTTGACGTACAGAGTGTCGGGGGTTGCGGGGTCGAAGGAGACGAGGCCCGAGATGATGTTGTTCGCGGAGTTGCCGAACTCGGCGAATGCGACGCCGACGCTCTTGAGGCCGGCGGCGGGCGCGTTGACCGAGCCGGGTGCTGAGTTGTCCTGGGGATTAACGCCCTGGCCCGGCATGGTCCAGGTGGCGTAGCTGCCGGTGGTGAGTGTGTTGTCGACGATCGAGCGGCTCATGGCCTGGCCCGAGATGAGGTGGCTTGAGAAGCCATCAGCGGGGAGCGAGTCGCTGGCCTTGAGAAGGGGGACGATGCCGAAGGTGTTTCCGAGGCTTGAGTTGAAGGGGGTCAGCTTGGTGCTGAACTTGACGACCTGCGTGGCGGTGTTGTACGCGTCGAGCGCATCACCGGCGCCGGTGCTGGAGACGCTGTCCTGAGCGAGTGCGGGGGCCGCGAGGCCTGCACAGGTGACAATGGTCATCAGACGTGCAATCTTCATTTTTCTATTCCCCAAATGCGCGGACGAATGCCGCAGGTTCTCTCTCGACTTCTCTCATCGCGGCGCACCTCGTTGTGCGTGCGAACGTGTTTCGATGGCGCTTGGGACCACAGTGAACCATGGCGCCTTGGTTATGTGCATGCAGCGATAGTCCACTGCCCACAAACTCCTGCCCTGAAACGGGTTCCGGGCTGGGTTGTGGCACGAATCTCCTCTACTTCATGGTAGCTCAGGGTGTCTGGTCGGGGCGTCAAAGTCGTGTATTTTGCGTATGAAGCTTTCGTTATGGCGCGGCAGAAGTCGTCCGAGAATGTCGGTTGTGGGCGAGACTGTTGGGTGTTTGGTCAACGCATGGCGACGGCGAGCTTGCCGGCGAGACTGGCGTTGGCAACAGCTAGGGCGATGTTGGCCTTGACGGTCCTGCCTTTGGAGAGTCGGTGGACCTCGGTGAGGACTGCGGGCGTTGCGTCGCGGCCGGCGGCGGCTTTCACACTGGGCAAGCTTTGGGCCTCGCTGAGCCACTGATTCCACTCGTCTAGGGCGATTTCTTCGGATTTGGGGATCGGGTTTGCGACGATGACGCCTCGTTTATGGCGGGCGAGTTCGAACGAGAGAAAAGCGGCGAGTTCGGCGGGATCGTCGAAAGTGGCGTCCACCGGCAGATCGGTTTGGCGCTGGTAGAAGGCGGGGAAGGTGTCGGTCTGGTAACCGACAACCGTGACGCCGAGAGTCTCGAGCATTTCGCGTGTGGCGGCGATGTCCAAGATGTTTTTGCAGCCGGCGGTGACGACAGCGAGTCGGTGACGGGTGAGGGCGAAGAGGTCGGCGGAGATGTCTGGGGTGAGGTGGAAGTCTTTGTGGACGCCCCCGATTCCGCCGGTGGCGAAGACGCGGATGCCGGCTCGTTCGGCGAGTTCCATGGTGGTGCTGACGGTGGTGGCGCCGTGGGATTTGGTGAAGAGTGCGTGTCCGAGGTTCGAGGTGTTGAGCTTTGGGATGTTGCCGGCGGCAGTGAGGGTTTGGAGTTCGTCGCGGGTCATGCCGACGACGGGCGAGCCGGCTATGACGCCGACGAGGGCGGGGTTGGCGCGGGA
>CAXBOF010000278.1:0-4034 GCA_963977205.1 uncultured Phycisphaera sp.
GGTATCATCCTCGAGGGGGCTCGGGAGCCAAAGCGATGGATGAGAATCGGGTCCACAGAATCGAGGAAGCCCAGCTCTTCGCTGAGAAGCGGTCCGACGACCACGACGCGGCGATCCGCGAACTCGGTGAAAGGGTGCTCCAACTCGTCAGGCGATTCAATCAGCTCGAAGAACGATTCGAGCGCGTGCTGAACTCAGCCGACAACCCGGTCCCGGACGAGCCCGAGATCCCGCCACACTCTGGACGACTGCCCGGCGGACGCTAAGCCCTTATCCCAAGCCCGCTTCCAAGCCAGTTTCCAAGCCGACTTCCATTGGGCATCAGACCAGCAGCGACTGACCGGTCATCTCCGTCGGCTGATCGATGCCCATCATCGCAAGAGCCGTCGGGAAGATGTCCGCCAGCCGCCCCCGATTCGCACGGACCTCGGGGTTCGTCCAGTCTGCCGACGATCGGTCTCCCCGGAGCGAACGCCCAACAAACGCCTCGCCGACCACGATCAGCGGCACATCGAAGACCGTGTGAGCCGTCTGCGGCGAGCCGGTTTCAGGATCGAACATCTGCTCCGCGTTGCCGTGGTCGGCCGTCACGATCAGCGACCCGCCCCGGGCGAGCGTTTTCTGGGCGATCTCTCCGACACACGCATCCACAGTCTCGCACGACTTGATCACCGCCTCGAGACTCCCGGTGTGCCCGACCATGTCCGCGTTTGCGAAGTTGACAACGATCACATCCTCGCAGTCATCCGCGTCAAGCCTGCCAAGCACCGCATCGCACACGCCCCGGGCTGACATCTCAGGCTGGAGGTCATACGTCGGCACCTTGGGCGACTGGATGATCTCCCGGCTTTCGCCAGCGAATGGTTCGTCGCGGTAATCGTTGAAGAAGAACGTCACGTGCGGGTACTTCTCCGTCTCGGCGCACCGGAACTGGCGCAGCCCGAGCTTGGAGATCGTCTCGCCCCCGATCATCGGGAGCTTGGGTGGCTTCAGGAAAGCCACGGCCGCCAGCTCCGCGAGCCTTTCCGAGTAGGGCGTCATGGGCACAAAGTGCAGATCGAGCCTTTCGCCCCGGTCAAAGCCGCGATGCCCCGAGTCGGGCGAGGGCTTGATCTCTTCGGCGCCATCGAAATCAGGGAGCAGGAAGGCCGAGCAGATCTCGCGTGGGCGATCGCCCCGGTAATTGAAGAAAACAACCGCATCGCCCGAGCGGATTCGGCTCTCGAGCGCATCGCCGATGGTCGAGGGCTCGACGAACTCGTCGCCGATCATCCCCTCGCTGGCGGGGGCGTCGTACGCGTGCTGGATGGCAGCGGCTGCCGTGGGATAGTTGGGCGCACTCGCGCGGCCGGTGAGCAGGTCGTAGGCGCGCTTGACGCGCTCCCACCGATTGTCGCGGTCCATCGCCCAGTACCGACCGACCACGCTGGCGATCCGCCCGACACCGATCTTCTTCGCCTCCGTCTCGACGCGCTGGGCGAACTCTTTGCCCGTGAATGGCCCCGAGTCGCGGCCGTCGGTGAACAGATGGATGTACACCTTCTGCTGGCCCAGTGATTTGCACAGCCGCAGGAGCGCGTACAGATGTTCGAGTTGCCCGTGCACGCCGGCGTCGGAGTTGATGCCCATCAGATGCACAGCCATGCCCGCGTCGCGAGCTTTGGTGATCGACATGACGAGCGGCTCAATCTGATCGAGCTCGTCGTTGACGCACGCCTTGGTGATGCGCACCGCATCCTGATCCACGATGCGGCCGGCCCCGATGTTCTGGTGCCCGACCTCGGAGTTGCCCATCGTGCCATCGGTAAGCCCGACATCCAGGCCCGAGGTCTTGATGAGCGTCCACGGGTACTTCTCCATGAGATCCTCAGCGACGGGCGTTTTGGCGAGCGCGACCGCGTCGTACTTGGCCTGTTCGGGGAATGGGTTTGCCCCCCAGCCGTCACGGATGATGAGGACGAAAGGAGCGTTTTTGGGCGTGCCTGGGGGCGTGTTAGTGGTCATCAGCGATGATAGGGGGCACTGATGACACAAAAAATGCCCTGATTGTGCAGATCCGGGGTTGCAGGGCCGATGAGGAGTTTATAAGCTAGTACTAACAAACATTCATTTGTCGCTCTTGCCCGGGAGCTCATCGATGATCAAACGCAGTCAACCCAAGAAGCTCGCCATCGCGGCCGCTCTGGGGCTTTCCATCACGTTCGCGCCGGCCTGCGCTGTGCATCACGGCCACGGCGGGTCGTATTCGACCTACTGGTACGAGGATGTCGGCATCGCACTCGTCGCTGCAGCCGTCTTCGTGCTGGCCGCCTGCTCGGGCGGGCACGGGCACTACCACGGGCATTACGGGCACTATGGGCACGGCTATCACGGCTGGGGTCACTGATTCGAGACACGGGGGATATCAATGTCTTATCGCATAGCAATCAAACGAGCGGTGCTTGCAGTGAGCTTTGTCTTGCTGCCCTTGTTTGTCGGGGGATGTTCACCCATAGTCATGCAAGATCTCGATTCCCTGGGAAGGGAGCGTCATACTTTCATCTCACCCCCGAAGAGTTACCCAAAGTATCGTCCTGCCGGTTATGCCTATAGCGACTACTACCGGTAATCCGCCAGGTACTGAGCACGGTGAACTTCTTTGAAAGAAGCCGCAGAAATCGAGCGCAGGATCTGCCGGTCGGATAAGGTAGATGCACACGAGGCATGGATGCCGAGTTCTATTCAGACACACTTGAGCGGAGCTCAGGGATGATCGACACAGCTATGACACTTGCAGAGCGATATCAGGCGGTCCGGGAACGGATCAAGGCCGCGGCCGAGCGAGCGGGCCGATCCAGCGAGGAGATCGTCCTCGTCGCCGTCACCAAGTACGCCGAGATGGACGATGTCCGCGAGCTTATCGAGCTCGGGCACCGCGACTTCGGTGAGAACCGCGTGCCCCAGCTTATTCAGCGGGTCGCGATGATCGACGAGTTCATCCGCAGACGCTCGGCGCTCGGGCACAACAACCAGGGCCCGGCCCGCTGGCACATGATCGGGCACCTTCAGCGCAACAAGGCCCGCAAGATCGCCGGCTGCGCGCGCCTTGTGCACTCCGTCGACTCTCTGCGACTCGCCGAGGAACTCCAGGCCGTGGGGCTTAAGACCGAAGAGCCCATCGATGTGCTGGTGCAGGTGAATGTCGCGGGCGAGGAATCCAAGTCCGGCTGCCCGCTGCCCGCGTGCGTCCCGCTCGCCGAGGCGATGGAAGAAATGGCGCACCTCCGCGTGCGAGGGCTCATGACCATGGCCCCGCTCTCGGACAATCCCGAAGATTCCCGTTCAACGTTCCGCAGGTTCCGCGAACTCTTCGAGGACATGCAGCTCGAAGGCTTCGGCGGCGATCACTTCAATATCCTGAGCATGGGCATGTCGAACGATTTCGAGGTCGCCATCGAAGAGGGCGCCAACATCGTGCGTGTGGGCTCGTCGATCTTCGGCGAGCGGAATCCCGATTCCGAGATTGAGAGCGACTGAGTACCGTTGCGTTGTTTAGCTGTTGACGAGCATCGACCGCAGTCGCCCTGTGCCCGAACGGGTCGCGTTCATGTACGACTGCAGGTTCCGCCCCGGGCACGCCGTGCTCGCCCACTCCTGGTGCGTGCGGATCGCGCGCAGCGGCACGCGGTGCACGACGGATTGGTTTGCCAGCAGCTGATCGAGCATGGCAAGCGCCTCGCGCGTCGGGTGCTGCTCCTCGAAGTTGCCCATGACGAGTACGCCCAGGTTGTGCGGGTTGTTGTCCTTGACGTGCGCGCCCTGCAGGTTCATGGGGCGGCCCTGCCAGATCCGGCCCTGCGGATCGACGATCAGGTGGTATCCGATGTCCGCCCAGCCGCGGCTGTCGACGTGCGACGAGCGGATCAGTTCGAGTCGGCTAGCGGCCTCGGCCTGCGAGCGGATGATCTCGGGGGACATGCCATCGTGATGCACGGTGATCGTCTGGATCCCGTTCATCGGGTTCGTGTCGCTCAGGTTGGGCGTCTGCCTCGTCC
>CAXBOF010000279.1:0-4003 GCA_963977205.1 uncultured Phycisphaera sp.
GAGCGCTTCAAAGAAAGCGCCCTGATCGACGGCTCCGTCGCCCAGATAACACAGGGCGACCTTCTTGCCGCCCTTGCTCATGACTTCCCATTCGTAGCGGGCGGCGAAGGCGAGGCCCGCGCCAAGCGGGGTTTGGGCACCGACGATGCCGTGCCCGCCGAAGAGCCAGTTGGGCTTGTCGAACATGTGCATGGAGCCGCCCTTGCCCTTAGCGCAGCCCTCGGCCTTGCCGTACATCTCGGCCATGCAGGCTTTGGGGTCCATGCCGCGGGCGAGCGCGTGCCCGTGGTCGCGGTAGGCCAGGACGACGGGGTCGTCGTGCTCGATGCACCCGATGGTGCCCACGGCGCAGGCTTCCTGTCCGGTGTAGATGTGGCAGAAGCCGCCGATCTTGGCCTGCTGGTAGGCCTGCATGGTGCGGGTCTCGAACTCACGGATGAGCTGCATGCTGTAGAGCCACTCAAGGAGTTTGGCGTCGGGCAGTTTGTCTGAGAGCCTGGACTTGGAGTTGCCCTGGGCGGCGGTGGCGGCCTTGGTCATCGGTTTCCCCTGAAACAGTCTGGGTGCGGTCCTGCCCGCTTATCGGTCAGAAACGCGCACAAAGCAATCCGCCATCCACGGAAGGACGGATCTGGGTACGCAAGATCTTAGGGATGCCCACTTGTGCCGACAACGAATCCGGGCAGATGACCCGAATAGGTGTATACAACGCCCGCCGGGGGGAATCCGAGCATGACCGAGCATGCCCGAGCATGAAAAACGCAGCCCCGACATGGGCCGGGGCTGCGTGGAGCAGTGAGTGAGATGGTGCTGGTTTTACCCGCCCAGCATGGCAGTGCCTGAGGTGTTCATCGGGGCCTGGCTTTTGAGGAGGGTGACGGCGGTCTGCAGTTGCAGGTCGATGCCCTTCTCGATCAGGTCCTGCGGGTCGGGACGCTCGGTGAGCTCATCGCCCGGGATGCGGGGCTTGTACTCGAGCTCGTGCCCGAACTCATCGATCTGGAAGACGTCCGCATCGCGGCGGAGCAGGAGCCACTCGTTGACCTGGCTTGGCAGGAACGGGACGGTCAGGTCGGGGTTGACGCCCCAATTGGCGTTGCCCGCCTGGCGGTGGATGACCTTGCCGCTGGGCAGCTGGTAGTACTGCGTGGTGACCTTCATCGCAGCGTCGGCTGTGACGCGGTGGAGGTTCTGGACAGTGCCCTTGCCGTAGGTGCGTTCACCCAGCACGATGGCGTGGATGTTGCCGGCGTTGCCGTAGTCCTTGAGTGCGCCCGCGACGATCTCGCTTGCCGAGGCGGAGTTCCCGTTGACGAGGACGACGACGGGCAGACCTGTCAAGGAGGCTTTCCACTTATTGGCGCTGTGCGAGCGGGGGGGCTCGGTGCGGCTGTTGACTGTCGAGACGAGCGTGCCGTTCTCAATGAAGCGGTTGCTGATCTCGATGGCCTGGTTGAGCTGACCGCCCGAGTTAAAGCGGAGGTCGAGGATCAGGCCGTTGAGACCGGTGCGGCGCATCTGATTGATGGCGGCGTCGATCTCGTCGGTAGAGTCCTGCGCGAATTTGTCGAGACGGATATAACCGATGCGCTGATCGCGGTCGACGTACCAGTCCCAGTCGTCGGGCTCGGGGCTGAGCTTGCGCCAGCCGGAGACGGTCGCGACTTCGATCTCATCGCGGACGATGGTGATGTCCTTGGTGATCTCTTCGCCGTCGTCGCCCAAACGCTTGACGGTGAGCGTGACCTTGGTTCCCTTGGGCCCGGTGATGACTTCGACCGCCTGGTCGGTGGTCATACCGACGGTCGGTTCGCCGTCGACCTTGGCGATGATGTCGCCGGCCCTGACGCCTGCGCGGACGGCGGGCATGCCGGGCATGGGCGTGAAGACCTGGAGATCGCCCGTGATCGGGTCGTTGACGATTTGGATTCCAACGCCGATGAACGAGGAGTCAAGGCGCTTGTAGAAGGTGCGGAGCTCGTGGGGCCAGACGATCTGGCTGAACTCGTCGAGCTGTCCCATCGCGCCGGCCCCGAACTCGTGGAAGACGACCTCGGTGGGCAGGTTGACGGTGCTGACGTTGACATCGACGAGCCTGCTCAGCGTGCGGCGGAGATCGACGATCGAGATGTCACGACCCGCGGCCGCGAGGTTGGCGCGCTCGGTCTCGAGATGCTCGATGAAACGCTTGCGGGCCTTGTCGTCGGCGAGCTTGGGGAAGGCCTCGTTGAGGTCCTCCATGGAAGCGAGCATTTCGAGGGTTTCGATGCCGCCGATGACCATGTCCTTGAGCGCGGTGCCGGAGATGTGGTTGCGGGCGCCCTGCGCGACCGCGGTCAGAACGAGCTGGGAGTTGACGCCGTCGAGTTTTTGGCGGAAGTCCTCGCCGCGCGGGTTGTAGGGGGGCAGGCCCTCGACCTCGGGGCGTTTGCCCAGTTCTTCGAGTTCTTCTTCTGTCGTGTTCGGATCGGCTTCGAGCTTGGCGTGCTTCTCATCCCAGGCTTCCTGAGCGAGGGCTTCGAGCTCACGCAGTTTCTCATCGCGAAGTTGCCAGTAGCGATCGGGGACATAGAGCTGGAGCATCTCGCGGCGAACGAGCTGGCGCTCGATGTCGGGCTTGAAGCGCTGCGAGGCTTCTTCGAGCAGGTTGAGGCGGGCGTAGAGTTCCATCGCCGTCAGCCAGTCCTGGTTGTCCTCGGCCTCCCTTGCCACCTCGGCGGCCCGGTTGACTGTTTCCACGATGTCGGGCTCGTTCATGAGCTCTTCGCGGTCCAGAACAATCGAGTCGAGAAAGAGCACGACGGCCAGAGCTTCAGAGAGCTTGCCCGCGTCGTTGTCCTTGGCCTCATCGAGGAGCTTGGCCAGTTCCTCACGCTGCTCGGCGATCTGCTTCTCGCGTTCGATCTGCTGCTTCTCGAAGTTGCTCTTGAGCAGGTCGATCGCGCCCCGGATATCGGTGAGGTTGTCGGGGTCGACGCTCTCGGGGATGTTCTCGAGGACCTTGAGCGTTTCGTCGCTGCTGCCATGCATGGCCGCGTTCCAGACCGCCTTTGACCACTCCTGGGTCTCGGTCTGGGCGACCTGCGCTGCTGATGTTGAGCCGACCGTGATCATCACAGCCGAGGCCATCGCGGCACGACTCAATTCCTGGAGATAACCCATTCACGCCTCCGTTCGTCTTGTTCTCAGGCAGGGATGTTCTCAAGGCATCGGCCTATGAGGCTTCCCGGCTGAGAGATCCACACCAACCTTGGGGTGGTCCCAGCATATTGGACGGTGCTACCCGCGTGTGTGTTCGCCAGTGGAACCCCCCAGTTTCAACCTTGAACAAGTCTGGATGCTTCCAGATGCATCAAAAAGGGGTTCACGGGGCCTTTGGTGGCTTTGTGAGGGCGCTGATCAGGGTCGCCAGGCCAACACAGGCCAGAACGGTCGCGCCGATCAGGGCCCAGGTGAAGGCTTGGTCGGGGATGAGCTTGAGGCGAACCGCCAGGGAGGCGGCGATGCCCAGTGCCGGCCCGAGGGCGTATCCGACCCCGATCAGGGTTTCGTGGATCGCGCCAGAGTCGATCTCGCCCTTGCCGACCTCCATCGCGTAATAAATCGCAGCGGTGTAGATCGTGCCCATCGCGGCCCCGAAGAGCGCCAGTGAGATGGTCAGGGTTGTGATGGCGATAGATGGATTGGAGATCAGCGGTGAGAGAATGCACCCAACAAACCCGAGCCCGAGCGCGACCGCGCCGAGCGCCAAGGGCCAGGCCTTGCCGTGCCAGCCGTGCCAGCGCTCAAAGACGAGCATGGTGGGGATCCGCGCGGTCAACCAGATGGCCGCGACGATGGGCTGCCAGAAGAGATCGATGCCCATGCGTGTGAGTGCGACGGGGAAGTAGGGGCCCAGGACGCCGCTGAGCATGTAGCTGACGGGCAGCAGTGTGCGCGCGGTGGCCAGAAGTTTGCGCGAGGCTTCGGCATCGGTTGCGTCGGGTTCGAGGTGGTCCTCGAC
>CAXBOF010000280.1:0-3985 GCA_963977205.1 uncultured Phycisphaera sp.
CCGACTGGATCGCCATGACGCCCGCGATGATGATCGTTTTGACCTGCACTTCTTCCTGGTCGCGGGCGAGCAACTTCTCAGAGAGCGGGCCGGCAAAGACGTTGGCGACCACCGCGCCGTAGAGCGTTGTAATCAGAGCGACAGCCATACTCGGGCCGATCGTGCTCGGGTCGGACATCGACTGGAGCATGAAGATCAGACCCAGCAGCGTCCCGATCATGCCGAACGCCGGGGCGTACTTGCCGATCGAATCGAAGATCTGCTTGCCCTGCGAGTGACGATCCATGAGTGCTTCCAGCTCGGTGTCCATCACTTCTTTGATGAGTTCCGGGTCCGTGCCATCGACAGCCATCTTGATGCCGCGCACGATGAACGGGTCTTTCATCTCGTCGACGAGATTCTCAAGGCTCAGGATCCCCTCCCGGCGTGCGAGCTCGGCGTACTTGACGAGGTCGAGAATAATCTCAACCACGTCAGTGCTCTTGTGGAACACCGCCTTGAGGGCGATCGTGTGGAGCTTGAGGATCTTGGCCAGCGGGAAGCAGGCGATCGTGACACCGACCGTGCCGAGAATCACGACGAACAGCGAAACGATATCGACCAGCGCCAGCGGATTACCGCCGAAGATAATCCCCAGCACGATGGCCAGGAATGCCACACAGATTCCGATGATGGTTCCGATGTCCACCTGGGAAACCCCCCACAGCCCGGCGATCCGTCGCCCTTGCTCTGGCAGAATCGACACTTTCGGACGACCGCTTGAGGGGGGCGACCAATGCGGTGCCCAGTTCGGAGCCGGTTGGCAAACTTCGGGGCCTAATCGACGGGCGTCAGGCGTCGAAGCCGCCTTCCGTACTCGATCACACGTTCGATAATCTCACGCGAAGCTTCTCGGACCACGACGTGGTCGCCGTTGATGAGCGTGATGATGGTGTCGGGCCGCTGCTCGATCAGCTTGATGAGATCGGCGTTGAGGACGAACTCCTGCCCGTTGAGTCTGGTGACCATGATCATCGGCGCGTCCCCCCGGCGTTATTGCCCGAGCACCAGCAGCTGCTGGATGAGCTCGTCGCTCGTGCGGATCACTCGGGCCGAGGCCGAGTACCCGGTCGAAGCCAGAATCAGCGAGATGAACTCCTGCCCGAGATCGACATTCGAGGTTTCCAGAGCACCCGAAACAATCCGACCCGTGCCGAGCTGCTGGGGTTCGGTCACGATCGCCGGCCCGGAGTTCGGACCCGGGCGGTACAGGTTCTGCTCGAGCTCAACCAGACCTTCCGGCACGGTGAACGAGGCGAGCGCCACCTGACCGAGTGTGCGGATCAAACCATTGGAGAATGTCCCGGTGATCATGCCATCGCCGCCGACGGAATAACTATCCAGCGTTCCGATGGGCACGCCGTCCTGGAACGTGCTGACGAGCGAACTCTCCGAATCGGTGAGCGAGGTGATCTGATCGCCATCGGAGTTGAATCGAATATCGAAAGTCAACGGCGACGCGGCACCGGTGCCATCTCGGTCGAGCACAACCGCCACTGACTCGGGACCAATGATCTTGCCAAAGTTATCGAACTGGACCGTGCCCGTACCGATCGAAGGCCCGCCCACCGTGTCATCAGAACTCTCGGCGTAGTAGCGCCACGTCGTGCCCGTGTTGCTCTTGTTCTCGAGCACCATCGAGATGTCCACCCGGAGTGGCGTGCCGAGCGAGTCGTAGACCGTAAAGGCCGTCTTGACCGCTTCGCCCGAAGCCTCTGCCGTCTGGTTCACCAGGAAGGGCTGCGCCGAGAGCGTGCCGTCGGCGTTGAAGACGCGGATGTCCTCGCCTGTCATCGTGATGTTGTTCGAGTCGCCCGTGTTGCCCGTCACCGCAAGCGTGCCCGTCAGCGGATCGAGCGAGACGCCCGGCTGCGAGCCGTCGCCGTTGGTCCCGATATCGGTGCGCAGTCCGAACGCGTTGGTCAGGAAGTCCATGAAGTCCTGCACGGTGCTGGCGGCCTCAACGAGATAGCCCGACGAGCCCAAAATCTGTGTGCCCTTCTCGACACCCTCGACCCGGATCGTCTGCCCCGCAGAGAACAGGGGCGTGCCTGAGCCGGGCGAGAGCGGATCCTCGATCTCACCGAGCAGACTCGTCGTTTCAAGCTGGTTGGGAAGCGTCGCCGGCACGGTCGCGCCGGCAACGAGCGAGAATCCTGCGCCCGTTGTGGTATCCAGCGTGTGCGAGGAGCCCGTGATCGCCACCGTGCCCGAGGCGTTCAGATTGCCCGCCATGTTCACGCTGGTCGTCGCCTCGGCGATCGTCAGCGAACCCACGGGAATACTGATGCGCTCGAGCGCGCCCGGCTGGATCTGGAAGTTGTCGTCGGCCGGGTACCCGAGCACGTAGTTGCCATCGATCGATGTCAGAAAGTCATCGCGGTCCGTGCGGAACGCGCCGACCCGTGTGTAGTACTCGTCCTGCCCGCTCTCAAGAATAAAGAACCCGTTGCCCTCGATGGCAAGGTCGCGGCTGTCGCCCGTGCCGGTCGGAGCTCCCTCGGCCATGTTCCGCTGTGTGCCGGCGATTGTCACGCCCTGACCGAACTGCGTCGGATTCGATCCGCCTGCGACGCTGCCGGGCGAGGTGCCCTCGCTCACCGTGCGCGAGAGCGCCTTGGCAAAGTTCAGCCTGCCGGACTTGAAGCCGTTGGTGTTGACGTTGGCGATGTTGTTGCCGATGACATCAATGTTCCGCGAGTTCGCGTTGAGGCCGCTGAGTCCGATGAAGAGGCTTGAGGTTGAGGCCATAGTCTATTCCTGCTTCTTATATTTGAACTAATATTTTTCAGTATGAAGGCAGACGTTCTCTGCAATTGAATCAGGCGGCCTGGTCGCCGATGATCTTGCGCACGTCCGTGTTCGAGGCCAGCCCGGTCGGGCCGGTCACCGGTTTCGATTCGGGCGTGTTGCCCGCATACACCACCGCATCGATACCCGTCTTGAGTCCCGATTCCTGGTCGACCACGCTGCGGATCGTGCGGAGCATGACATCCAATTCCAGCGCCATGCCATCGATCATCACGACCGCGCTGCTGGCGCCCTCTGCCTCGGCCCGGTCGGCCGCCTCTGCGATGCGCGCCATCTGCTCCTGGGTCAGCTCGACCTCAACACCGCGACCGATCTCTACGGGCAGGCGATCCGTGTCACCCTGCGCCTTTTTGAGATGGTCCGCAAAGGAGTTCGAGCCCGGCACGAGCCGATCGAGCGCGCTACCGACCGAATGAACCGCCGCGTTGGCAAGCCCGGGCAGCGCCAGGATGTCCATCGGGTTCAGCGTCATGAATCCGACTCCTCACCCGTTCCTGCGGGCGGCTCGGCGAAGACGCTGGTCACCGAACGGATCGGAGCAAACGAGCCGTCCGAGAGTGTCACGCTCACGCCCGTGTCGTTCTGGATGACGCTCGTCACCTTCAAGGGTGTCAGCAGGTTGTCCTCGGTGGTGACATACTGACCGATCAAGCCAGCAGCGCCCATGAAGTCCGAGCGATCGGCCATCGAGGCGAGCGTCGAGTTCAGCTTCGTGTCCGACTCGATCGACCGGATCGTCGAGAGCTGCTCGAGCAGCGCACCCGTGTCGTTCGGCTCAAGCGGGTCCTGATTGCCAAGCTCGGTCAGGATGAGTTTGGTAAACTCATCCGAATCGAGCGCACCGAAACCCTTGTCGATCGTCTCGATCGATCCACCGCTCGTAGCGGCGCTCACAGCGTCCATGGCGATAGCTCCCCCGGCGGCCGCGATGCGGGCGCAGGCGTCGTTCCGTCGCCGACCTCTGCGTCCGTGCGCAGCCGGCTACACCGTGTATGACCCGATCCTTCAGGCCACTGTGTCCAGACGGAGCCACCCTCCAAGGGGCTCGGCCGTGCCTCCCTGCACGGACCAGTCATCTGATGTCGGCTCGACTCCGCCAAGCCCGTCGTCTGTGCGCTCCCCGGGCATCCCGCCC
>CAXBOF010000281.1:0-3971 GCA_963977205.1 uncultured Phycisphaera sp.
GTTTCCAAGGTGTACGACAAGCACGGCCGATGCCAGATCGCCGTCAGCGAAGGCATCCAGGACAAGGACGGCCAGTCCATCGGCGCGATGCTCATCCAGGGCGAAACCGATGACCACGGCAACGTGCAGCTCTCGGGCTCGGGCGCACTGGGCGACCAGCTCGCCAACATCCTCAAGGCCAAGCTCACACCCAGCGGTGGCAAAGCCCCGCGCGTCCGCGCCGACACGCTGGGCTACATGCAGCGATGCTACCCCGACCAGTCGCCCGTCGATGTCGCCGAGGCCCGCGGCTCGGGGCGCTACGCGGCCGAGATCGCCTCGCAGGGCGACGTTGACGGCTCGATCGCCATCGTCCGCACCAACGACGCGCCGTACGAATCCAGTTACAAGCGCATCGAGCTCAGCGACGTCGCCGCCAAGACGCGCCACATGCCCGAAGAGTTCATCAAGGGCACCAACGACGTCACCGACGCGTTCATCAAATACGCCAAGCCCCTCGTCGGCGACCTGCCCGAATTCGCCAAGCTCTGATCCCGGTTCCAGATATTTGTTCCAGTGGCGGAGGCTTCCAGCCTCCGCTGTCGATCTGGATTGGCGCAAGAAAAAGCGGAGGCTGAAAGCCTCCGCCACGAGTTGCACGCAAAGCACTTGAGCGATCTCGCCGATGTGTACTTGATTGCGTATGAATGAGAATTACTTGCGGGTGTAGGTCATCTTGCCCGTTTCCATCCAGTTCTGCCCGCCGTCCATCGAGTCGTAGAACGTGTCGATCAGCGTGTCGTCGCCGTCCATGACCGAGACGATCTTCATCTTGCCACCCATCGAGTTGTCGCCGATCGAGACGAACGAGCCGTCGTCCATCATCTCGCCCTTGGTGACGAACGCCTTGGTGGACATGTTGTCCATCCAGACGCCGACGTACTCCTCGGCCCCGTTGTCGTAGCCGTTGTACCCGATGCCGTGGAATTTCGAGCCCATGAAGTCGGGCAGGTGGAAATCGGTCTTGACGAAGCGTCCCTCGAGGACCCATTCGCAGCTCATCGAGCCTTCGCCCTTGATCTCGCCGCCGGCGGGATCCATGAACATCGCCTCGACGTTCCAGTCACCCACGGTGCGTTCGAGCTTCTTGTGATGCTCGCCCGGCTGACCGAGTTTCTCCATCTGAGCCATCATCTCTTCCATGCTCGGCGCCTCGCTCTCGGGCTGGAGCGCAGCGCTCGGCGAGAGCGAAGCCTGGAGCATGAAGCCGCCGGCGATTCCCGCGGCCAGTGTCAGCGCAAATTTGGAGGCATTGCAGCACAGCATGATTGTGATCCTTTCTGAATTGAATGTTCGGCGCCGGACCCACGCGGGGCACCCACCATCGCGCCATCGAACACCGACAGCCTACCAAACACTGAATGCGTCGTGGAGTGATTACTCGATATCAAGACCCACACGCTCGACAATTTCGATACCGAATGCCTCGATCTGGGGATATTCAGTGTCGGAGTTGCTGAGCAGTTGGATCTTGGAAAGCCCGAGTGCACGCAGGAGCTGGCAGCCCATGCCGTATTCGAGCATCGGCCCCGAAACCGACTGCTGGGGCTTGTCTTCCAGCGAGTGTCCCTGGGGCTGCATGAGCCGCTGGCCCAGCCCGTCACCAAGGCCGTGGGGCCGCAGGTAGACGATCGCGCCCCGGCCGGCCTTCTGAATCGCCCGCATCGAGGCCCGCAGCGTGGCGCCCGTCGAGTGCGGCTCCCCCGTCGCGTCGAAAATGTCGCCCAGCAGGTCTCGGCGGTGTACACGCACCAGCGTCGGGTCGTCGATGTCGATCACGGTGCCGTCGCTGCCAAGGGCTCCGACATCACCCACCGTCAGCGCGATGTGCGGCAAGGGGTCCACGACCGAATGGAACGCGATCAGGTTGAACCGGCCCTCGGGCGTGTCGATCACAGTCCCCTTGGTCGGCTCCATCCGCTGGACGATGCTCGACTTCTGGAGGCGGTGTTCGATGATCTGCTTCACCGAGCACATCTTCATGTCGTGCTTCTTGATGAACTCGGTCAGGTCGGGCAGACGCGCCATCGTGCCGTCGGCGTTGCAGATCTCGATGCCCACAGCTGCGGGCGTCAGGCCCGCCAGCTTGCACAGGTCGACCGAGCCCTCGGTCTGCCCGATCCGCACCAAGACGCCGCCGTCGCGGGCGCGGAGCGGGTTGATGTGCCCGGGCCTGACAAAGTCGCCCGCCTGGCTCTCGGGGTCGATTGCCAGCTTGATGGTTTTGGCCCGCTCCTGGGCGCTCACGCCGGTGGTGAAGCCGTGCTTGGGGTGCCCGTCGATCGAGACGGTCAGCGGCGTCCCCCGGACACTCGTGTTCACATCCGCCTGGGGCACAAGCTGCAGCCGATCGCACGCCGACTCGGTAAGAGACAGGAACAGATATCCCGCGGCCTCGCGCACCATGAAGCTGATCGCCTCGGGCGTCACAAACTCGGCGGCCATCACGATGTCGCCCTCGTTCTCGCGGTCCTCGTCGTCGGTCAGGACAACCATCCTGCCCCGGCGGAGTTCTTCAAGGCATTCGTCGATCGTGCTGAAAGCGGTCTCGGTCATGCCGCATGGTAGGGGGAGCCTGCGGGCTCTATGATCCGGTTATGAAACGATCTCTTTCCCTTCTGGCTCTGCTCGTCTTTGGTCAGGTTCTCGCCCTCGCGCCGGCCGCGACGGCGCAGCAAGAGGCCCCGGCCCAGCCAACCCAGCCTGCGACCCAACCGGCCGCTCAGCCCGAGACCGCTACCCCCGGTCCGTTCCAGCCCGAGGCCGAGCCAGAGCAGCCCAAACGCAACCCCAAAAACACCGTGGACTTCGCGCCGCGGTGGGGCCTCTGGCGGGGCGAGATCGAGCTGCCCGGCTCCAAGGAGCTCTCCTTCAACTTCGTCATCAACTTCGCACGCGATGAAAACAGCGAGCCGATCTGGACCGTCACCCTCCGCAACGGCTCAGAATCGCTGCCCGCCGAGATGGAAGTCAACTACCCCCAGATCATCATGACCTTCCCGGGCACCGACGCCCGCATTGAGGCAAACTCCGACCGCACCGATACATCGCTCAGCGGCGAGTACATATACACCCGCTCCAGCGACACCGGCGAGAGCGTCGAGTACCGCCTGCCCTTCACCGCTCAGTGCTCCGACTCCCGCCGATTCGCCTGGATCGATCCCACTTGGAAGCCGGGCGAGCCCATCAGCAACAAGTGGGTCGTCAACTTCGACGAACGGACCGGCCCCGCCGTCGCCGAGCTGCGCACGCTGCCTGACGGCATGAACGTCTGGGGCACCGTCATGACGCCGACAGGCGACGACGGCCAACTCGCCGGCACGTTCGAGAACGGCAGACTCCGCCTCTCCCGGTTCACCGGCGGCTCGGGACTGCTCTACGACGGCACGCTCGAAGCCGATGGCACGCTCATCGGCACCTACCGCTCGCTCGCCCACCACGCCGAGGGCTTCACCGCCTCGCCCGACGGCGAGGCTGCCCTGCCCGATCTCTTCCAGCTCACCAAGTGGAAAGACAAAGTAGATCTGGCCGACCTGAACTTCCGCAACTTCGAGGGCAGCGAGGTCAACCTGGCCGACCTGGCCCCCGACGGCTCGCCCCGCCTCGTCTACGTTATGGGCACGTGGTGCCACAACTGCGCCGACGCTACCAACTTCCTGAGCACGCTCTATGAGAAGTACCACGATCAGGGTCTGACGATCATCGGCCTCGCCTTCGAATCGCCAAAGGCGTTCGAGGAGCAGGCCGACAACGTCCGGACCTACGTCGTTCGCAAGTCCGTCCCCTTCCCGATCCTCGTCGCAGGCCAGCGCGACAAGGACGACGCGACCCAGACGCTGGGCGCCCTCGACAAGGTCCGCCTGCAGATGAGCATGGATCTGATGTCGCTGGAGCAGCTGCTCTCGGGCTACGCCCGAAGCGCGCGAACCCAG
>CAXBOF010000282.1:0-3970 GCA_963977205.1 uncultured Phycisphaera sp.
TTGCCCGGGGGCGAGCTGGCCCTTGGTAAACATCATCGAGTAGGCGGTGAGCGTGGTCAGGCCGAACGCGGCGGCCTCGAAGGCGTCGCAGTCATCGGGCACGGGCGCGAGGTTGTCCGCTGGCACAAGGAATGTCTCGGCGTGCATGCCCTGGTGGTGCTCGCCGATGAGTTCGTACTCGGGTGCGAGTGTGCTGCCCGGGATGCCATCGATGTTGGCCGGCTGTGGGATGCGGGTGGCGGCGTTGACGATGACGCGCTTGCCGAACCATTGATCGCTGACGCCTTCGCCGACGGCTTCGACCGTGCCACAGGCGTCACAGCCGGAGATGCGGGGGTAGTCGAGCTTGAGCCCGGGCACGCCTCGCCCGACCCAGAGATCCATGTGGTTCATGGCCGAGGCGAGGGTCTTGATGCGGACCTGGCCTGTGCCGGGTTCGCCGACGCCCGGCCAGTCGGTCTGGAAGGCGATGTTGGGTGGGACGGGCGAGCCTTGCTTGGTGATGACGATGGCTTTCATGGGGAAACGGTAGGGCGTCCCGCCCGTTATGAAAGTGTGGATGGAAAGGGAGAAGACGGGCGGGACGCCCGTCCCACAAAGAAGAGAGGAGAGCGGAAAAAAACAACCCGCTCTGCAGCGGGTTGAGTGAGTGATCTGGAAGCGATGTATTCGGTTTAGTGAACCGTCTTCATGCCTTCGACGTGCTTCATGCCGCGACGGCGATCGCGGAGGCGGCGGCTCTTGCCGACGCGGTCGCGGAGGAAGTAGAGCTTGGCGCGACGGGCGTCGCCACGACGGACGGTCTCGAACTTGGCGATCAACGGGCTGTTGATGGGCCAGGTGCGCTCGACGCCGATGTTGTCGACGATGCGGCGGACGCAGATCATCTCGTGGATGCCACGGCCCTTGCGGCTGATGACCACGCCCTGGAAGACCTGCACGCGTTCCTTCTCGCCTTCGACGATTCGGACGTGAACGTTGACCGTGTCGCCGACGTCCATGCGGGGAAGATCGGTTTTGATCTGATCGGCGGTCAGGCTTTCGAGCAGCTGTTGCGTGCCCATGGCGGGATCTCACAAGTCTAAAGGTCTGCAGAATCGCGGCTTCGGGCCCACCCTGGCCGCGCGGACGGAAGCTTAGGCGTGTTCTTGGGGCGGTTCTAGGCCTCGGCTCCCTCTCCCTGCTGGGGAGAGGGGTGGGGTGAGGGTGATGAATCCTCGTGGTGGCGGAGGTGGAGTGAGGTTAGTCAAGCAAGTCAGGCCGCCGTGCTCTTGTTCGTTGCGCCATCTGCTCCAGCCGCCAGCGGGCGACAGCCTCGTGATCACCCGAAAGCAGGACCTCGGGGACCTCCAGACCCTCCCAGACGCGGGGGCGGGTGTAGTGGGGGCAGTCGAGCAGGCGGGCGCTTTCGGGGATGCCAAGCTCCGCCAGCCACTTGGCCCGGAGCTTGGGGTTGATCGGCTCGCCCTTGGCGTCGGTCTCGGGGGCGGGGGCGAAGCTGTCCTGGATCGCGGATTCTGAATCACCAAGGGCTCCGGGGATGAGGCGGATGACAGCGTCCATCAGGACGAGGGCCGCCAGCTCGCCGCCCGAGAGGATGTAGTCGCCGATCGAGATCTCGATCGGGTCGAGCTTCTGGATGACGCGTTCGTCGATGCCCTCGTAGTGGCCACAGAGCATGAGGAGGCGGGGCTTGGTGGCGAGATCCTCGACCAGCGATTGGTTCAGGGGTGTGCCCTGGGGTGTGAGCAGGATGCGCGTGGCCGGGCGGGGGTCGAGGGCCTCGGCGGCGTGGACGGCTTCCCAGATCGGCTGGCAGGACATGACCATGCCGGGCCCGCCGCCGAAGGGGCGGCGGTCGGTCTTGTCGTGCTTGTTGCCCGCAAAGTCGCGGATGTTGGTGGCGTGCCAACTGGCGAGACCGGCGGCTCGTGCGCGCGCGGGGATGGAGATGCCAAGGGCCGCGGGGGCCTCGGGGCTGAACATCTCGGGGAAGGTTGTGAGGATGTCAAATCGCATCGGGGAAGGGTAGTGACCGGAGAAGTCAGTGGGGGAGGCTTCCAGCCTCCGCGGAGTTGGGAAAAGAAAAGCGGAGGCTGGAAGCCTCCGCCACTGAATCGGATTTCAAAGTTCTTTACTCGGCCGGGGTCTCTTCGGAAGCTGCGGCAGCTTCTGCAGCGGCCTTAGCTTCCTCGGCTGCCTTCTTGGCGGCAGCTTCTTCAGCGGCCTTGGCGGCAGCGGCTTCGGCGGCGGCCTTGGCTTCGTCAGCAGCCTTGGCGGCGGCTTCCTTCTTCTCGCGGCGGACGTTGTCCATCTTCCGGTCCATCTCGCGCTGCTTGACGAGCTTGGGGGTCAGAAGGTCACGGTCGGCGAGCAGGTCGCGGACGGTGTCGGAGGGCTGAGCGCCGACGCTGAGCCAGTGCTTGACGCGGTCTGCGTTGATTTCGATGGATTCCTCGCCCTCGCCGGGGGTCGGGTTGAACCAGCCCAGACGCTCGAGGTATTTGCCGTTGCGCTTGAATCGGGCGTCGACGGCAACGATGCGGTAGAAGGGGCGGTGTGAGCGGCCGTGACGCTGCATGCGAAGTTTGACCATGTTTGATTCTCCGTGGCTGGGGCACCTGGCCGGTCAAAGCCGAGGGTGCGCCGTGGGTGTGCGCTGGGGGGGCCAATTCCACCCAAGCGGAGACAAGGATAGGCCGAGGACGGGCTAAAGTCTTAGCTGAGACCTCGTCTCAATGAGACCCCAGGAGAGCCCGAAATGCTGACTGCAAGCCTAGCCGTGACCCTGACCGCTCTGAGCCTCGCCCAGCCGGGGGGTGCGGATGTAGTTCAAGACGATCCAAAGGCGGAGTCGAGGTTTCTTGGAGATATTCGGCAGCTGACGTTTGCGGAAGAGTGGGCGAAGGCGGGTGAGAGTTATTTCTCGCCGGACGGGAAGTGGGTGGTTTTTCAGGCGGTGCCCCAGGCCGAGGAGGGCCAGGAGCCGGGCGCGCATTACGGCATGTATGTGGCCTCTTACCAAGATCGCGAATTGGATCATTCGTCTTTGGTGAGTGAGGCGGGCTCGGCGAACACGTGCGGGTGGTTTCATCCGGAGATGGAGTATCGCCTGATCTTCGGATCCACGATTGCGGCGCCCAAGGAAGAGAATCAGCCGGGGTATCAGCGAGGCTCGGGCCGATACCGCTGGGCGTTCCCGTCCGAAATGAATGTGGTCGCGGTCGATCTTGCCAGTGTGACGACGACGGCTCAGGGCTATGACGAAAGCGGCCAGCAAAGTGCGTCGCGATCGGGTCCGTATCTCGCTCCGGATGTCAGAACGAACCCTTCGTACAGGCATGGCCCTGAATACGAGATTCTCTTTGAGCGTGAGGGCTACACCGCCGAGTGCTCGTACTCACCCGACGCCAGGCACATCCTCTACGCGCAGGTCGACGAGGCGAAGTCGAACGAGATCGGGCGTCCTGACGCGGACATCTGGGTGTTCGACACGGTGGCGCAGGAGCACACGATTCTGGTTGAGGCGGACGGGTACGACGGCGGGCCGTTCTTCTCGCCGGACGGCAAGTGGATCTGCTACCGATCGGACCGAAAGGGCGACAACCTTTTGCAGCTGTATGTGTCGGAGCTGGCGTACGACGAATCGGGCGCAATCACCGGGATTTCTCGGGAGATTCAGCTCACGGACAATCGGCACGTGAACTGGGCGCCCTTCTGGCACCCGTCTGGCGAGTTCATGGTGTACGCGTCGAGCGAGGTGAGTCACGGCAACTACGAGGTCTTTGCGATCCCGTTCGATGCCGAGAACCCCGAGCAGGTGCAGGTGCCGGTGCGGATCACGTATGCGTCGGGGTTTGACGGCTTGCCGGTGTTTAGCGCTGACGGCGAGTGGATGATGTGGACCGCCCAGCGTGGCGAGGATCGTTCGCCGGATGGGAAGGCTTCGAGCCAGCTGTGGATTGCTAAA
>CAXBOF010000283.1:0-3960 GCA_963977205.1 uncultured Phycisphaera sp.
TGACACTGGGTAAGAGTGTGCGCGAGATCGCTGATGAACTCGGCCGAAGCCCGCACACGGTGCACGACCACGTCAAGAGTTTGCATCGCAAGCTGGGCGCTTCGAGCCGGGGCGAACTGGTTGCCCGGGCGCTGGGTCACACGACCGCCGATGCCGAGCAGGCGAGTTCGACGATCGAGCACAAGCCGACGGAGACTGCTCATCGTCACGAGTCGATCGAGCCCAAGCCGGGCGTCGCGGCCCGCAGGCTCGACTGAATCCAGTGACACAATGAATGTTTAGTGGCGGAGGCTTGAAGCCTCCGCTTTCTTTTTTGCAGCAGGAAGTTGAGTGTCCCGATTGCGGAGGCTGGAAGCCTCCGCCACTGGGATGCGGATGAGCGATTAGTTGGTCGCCAGGCGTGAGCCGATGCGGGAGGCGAGGCGCGATTCGAGGTCGTGGTCGCGTTTGGTGATGACGGTGAAGCTGGTGGACATGGCCCGTGCTGCCAGCGCAGGGTCGCGTGTGCGGGTGACGCCGACGGGGTGGACGGGGGAGACGCGCCGGTATGGCCGGTAGACGCGTTCGATGGAGACCTCGACGAGGCCGACGAGCGGATCGGCCAAGCTGGCCTCGGCGATGGAGCGGGGCGCACCCTCGCCTGTGATCTGCGTGATGGGCTCGTCGGAGGGCATCTGATCGACCTCGCTGGCGGGGCGGAAGCTGATGCGGATCGTCCGCTGCTGCGGGTGGGCCAGGTCAGCGATCTCGCCCTTGAGCGCCGATTGCTCCCGGTCCCAGGGCGTGGCCAGGCCCGCAGAGGCCTTGGGCTTGGTGGAGATGACGCCTGAGTAGGCGTCGACGCGGTCGATGGTAAAGCCCAGCGCGATGAGCTCGTCACGGGCGATGTCGAAGGCGGCGTCGTATGTGCCCGGCTCGGCCAAGAAGCGACCACCGGCGCCCGAGACGGGCTGAGTGCGCGAGGCGCAGCCGACGAGTGAGCCGGTCAGCGTGAGACAGAGTGCCAGAAAGAGAAGCGTTCGCGTCAGCATTGTCATGAGCTTACCCGCCTGCGCCGAGTGCGGTCGCGACGGCGGCCATCTGCTCGAAGAGCGCCCGGACGTGCTCGTCGCGGGTGGTCGTGGCGCCGATGGCGACGCGGATGGCGTACCGGTTGCCGCCCTGCGTGGGGATGGTGGTGTGCGTGAGGTAGCTCGGCCCCCGCTGATTGAGCGTGTCCATGAGCTGGCGGGTCGCATCGTCGCCCGCGCGGAGGGCGATGCAGACGAGATTCATCGTCCGCGGCGTGAGCACCACGAAACGGTCGTCGGCGCGGACGAGCGATTCGAACAGCTCGGCCTGCGCCAGCCCCTGGCGGACATGGGCACGGAGGCCTTCGAGCCCGTAGTGGCGGAGCACGAACCAGAGCTTGAGCGCACGGAAGCGTCGGCCCAGCGGCACGCCCCAGTCGCGGTAGTCGAAGACCTCGCCCGAATCGGTCGCGGCGTTGCGGAGGTACTCGGGCGTGACGGACATGCTCGACACGAGCGCCTTGCGATCGCGCGTCCAGAAGAGATCGCAGTCGAAGTTCACGAGCAGCCACTTGTGCGGGTTGAAGCAGAGCGAGTCTGCGTGCTCGATGCCGGTGATCATCGCGCGGTGTTCGGGGCAGACGAGCAGTGCGCCGGCGTGTGCCGCGTCGACGTGCAGCCAGCAGCCTTTCTCGGTTGCGCCGGTGTCACGTAGGACGCGTGCGATGTCTGCGAGCGGGTCGATCGCGGTGGTGCCCGTGGTGCCGAGTGTGGCGCAGACCATCGCGGGGGTGAGGCCGCGAGCGATGTCTTCGCGGATGGCGGCTTCGAGCTTTGCCGGGTCCATGCGGAGCTGGTCGTCGGTCTCGATCGTGCGGACGCGCGAGGTGTCGGTGACGGTCGAGGCCAGGCCCGTGATGAGGGCGGCCTTGATGAATGAGCTGTGTGTTTGCGACGAGGCGTAGACGGTGGTCTTGTGGAAGTCGGCGCCTTGGTCACTGACGCGGCGGCGGCCGGCGACCATGGCGGCGAGCGTGGCGTCGCTGGCGGTGGACTGGATGCACCCGCCGCCCGTTTCGCTCGCAGAGAGGAAGGACTCGGGCAGGCCCATCGCGCGGCCCATCTGATCGAGCAGGGCGCGTTCGAGTTCGCTGGCGGCGGGCGAGGTGGCCCAGAGCATGCCCTGCTGGCCGAAGCCGGCGCTGAGCAGCTCGCCGATGATCGCGGGCCCGGTCGAGTTGCAGGGGAAGTAGCCGAAGAAATTCGGCGACTGCCAGTGCGTCATGTTGGGGACGACGATGCGCTCGAGGTCATCGAAGATGCGCGTCCATTCGTGCGCATCGCCGGGCGTTTCGCTGGCGTGCTCGGGGATGTGTTTGAGCACATCGCCCGGTTTGGTGCGCGGGCGCGCGGGGAGGGATTCGACGCGGCGCATGTAGTCCGCGACGGCATCGATCGCGCGGATCGCCTGCTCGCGGAAGGCATCGGGCGACATGTGCGGCGGCAACTCGTCCACTCGTTACTCAGGTAGCTTGGCGAGCTCTGCTTCGACGCGGGCGACGAGCTTCTCGACGGTCTTGGGACCGAAGTCGAAGTCGAGGCCCGCGGCGGCGAAGAGCTCGGGTAGAGGGCGGCTGCCGCCGAGACTGAGGGCGTTGATGTACGCGTCGATGGCGACCTTTGGTCCTTCTTCGAGCGAGCGGATCCAGAGGCCAAGGGCCCCCAGCTGCGCGATGCCGTACTCGATGTAGTAGAAGGGCGAGCCAAACAAGTGGCCCTGCTTCTGCCAGCCCGAGTCGCGGTACTGCTCGAGGCCCTGCCAGCTGAAGCCCTTGCCGAAGCGTTTGTCGAGATTGATCCATTCCTGCGTGCGCTCGTCGCGAGTGTGGGTTGGGTTGGCGTAGATCCAGTGCTGGAAGGCGTCGATGGTGGCGATCCAGGGCAGGAGCGTGACGGAGGATTCGAGCTGTCGGCGCATCGCGCGGGCGTGGTCGCTGGGCTTGCCCTCATAGAACGAGCCGGGCGCGTTCCAGTGCGGCATGGTGAGCAGTTCCATCGACATGCTGGCCACCTCGGCAAACTCGATCGGGCTGTGGCGGTAGTGCAGCAGGGGCTCATCGACGCAGAGCATGCTGTGGAACGCGTGGCCCGCCTCGTGGACCATCGTTTCGAGGTCGCGGTGCAGGCCCGCGGCGTTCATGAAGATGAACGGCACGCGCGAGCGGTCACGCATGTACTGGTAGCCGCCCGGCGCTTTGCCCTTGCGTGAATCCAGATCGAACAGCGGCGGGTTGTGCATGTTCTTGGAGGTGACGCGGTCGTCGCCCGTGCCGAGCTCCTTGAGCATCGAGGCCAGACGCGGGTCGAGCGCCTCGAACGCGGCCACAGATTTGCGGACGAGGTCGCCGCCACCCTCGAAGGGGCGCAGGGGTTCGCGGCCCCGCTCGTCGACAGTCATGTCCCACGGGCGGAGCGTCTCGACGCCGAGCTTCTGGCGGCGCTCTTCATCGAGCTTGCGCGCAAATGGGGCAACGATTTTCTCGCACGCCTCGTGGAAAGCGAAGCAGTGCTCGGGCGTGTAATCGAAGCGGTGCTTGGCCTTGAAGGCGTAGGACGTGAAGCTGTCGAAGCCGGCGTTCTTGGCGAGCGTGTCGCGGAGGCCGACCATCTCGTCGAAGATCGCATTGACCGGCTCGACTTCCTTGAGTCGTCGGTCGGCCACGAGCCGCCACGTCTCCTCGCGCACGCTGCGGTCGGTGCTCTCCTGATACACACCCATCTGCGGCAGGGTTTTCTCGTCGCCCTTGTAGGTGACCATCATCGCGCCGCTGATCGTGTCGTATTTCTGGTCGAGCTTGGCCAGCTCGGTTTCCAGCGGGACGTTCTCGGGGCGGAAGAGCTCGACGTCGGCGGCGGTGTCGCGGTTGATGACCTCGAACCGCGCACCGTT
>CAXBOF010000284.1:0-3953 GCA_963977205.1 uncultured Phycisphaera sp.
GCGTGGGATTCTCTCGACGATTCACGCGGATGTGGAGCCGGGTGTGACGCGTGACCGCGTCGTCAAGGCGCTCGAAAGTGCGTACATGGACCAGCCCTTTGTGCGCGTGCTGCCCGCTGGGCAATGGCCGACCGTCAATGGCGTTCGCCACACCAACATGATCGACATCGGCGTGCACGTCGATGAGCGTCGTCATCATCTGATACTGATCAGCGCGATCGACAATCTACTCAAGGGCGCCTCGGGCCAGGGCATACAGGCGATCAACGCGCACTTCGGCTGGGATCAGCGTTTGGGTCTCTTGCCGGGAGCCTGGGCGTGAGCACGATCGTTCTCAAAGTCAGCGGCAAAGCGATCGACGACCCCGGGCACTCCGTGGCGCTCTGGGACGTGGTGGGCGTTGCCAGTTCTACGCTGGATCTCGTTCTCGTGCACGGCGGGGGCAAGCAGGTCGATGTGCTGCTCAATCGCCTGAACGAACCGATCGAGCGCGTCGATGGCATCCGCCTGACTCCGAGTTCTCAGATCGGGCTCATCGCGGGCGTGCTGGCGGGCGAAGTGAACCTGACCATCGTCGGCGCACTCCAGAAGCAGGGCGTCAAAGCGGTCGGGCTGAGTCTCGGCTCGTCCGGTGTGCTCAGGACGCAGGTTGATCCGCGATTCGCACAGGAAGGCGGGTGTGTCGGGCTTGCTCAATCGGGCGAGGCGCCACTGATTGCTCTTCTGACATCCAATGGCTACGTCCCTGTGATCAGTTCGATCGGCATCGATGCCGAGGGCGGGCTCTTGAATGTGAACGCCGACGACGCCGCGGGAAGCCTGGCGTTATCGCTCAAGGCGTCAACGCTGGTCTTTGTCTCGGATGTTGTGGGCGTCTCGGATTCCGACGGCAAACTCATCGAATGCATCCAAGCGGACAGTGTTGAACAGCTCATCGCCGAGGGCGTGGTGACGGGCGGGATGGCAGCCAAGCTCCGGGCCGCGGCCGTGATCGCGGGTGAATCCCACACCGAAATTGTCATCACCAACGCCGAACAGGCGGCGCTTTGGCTCGCCAAGAAGCCCAGTCGTTGCACACGGCTCATCCCCGCGGAGGTGTCGGCATGACGACGGGTACTGCTTCGCCGCTGGCATCGCTCGCCGGCTCACACCTACTTTCTGTCGCGGATCTCGATCGCCAGCAGATCTTGGCGATCGTCGAGAACGCGATCGCTCTGAAATCTTCGCCGCCCAAGGGTTCGCCGCTTGGCGGTCAGAGCGTTGCGCTTATTTTTGAGAAACCGAGCCTGCGTACACGCGTGAGCTTTGAGGTTGGGCTCTTCCGACTCGGAGCGCAGGCGGTCTATCTCGATCAGAGCGCCAGCCCCATCGGCCAGCGTGAGAGCATTGAGGACCTTGCGGGCTACCTCCAGCGGACGGTGCGCGCGATCGTCGCGCGTGTCAACAGCCACGCAACACTCCGGGCCCTGGCGGATGCCTCCGGTGTGCCGATCATCAATGCTCTGAGCGATCTCGAACACCCTTGTCAGGCGCTGGCCGATCTCGTCACGATCCAGGAGCACATCGGCAAGCTCGAAGGCGCACGGCTGGCGTATGTCGGTGACGGCAACAACGTCTGCCACTCGCTCATGCTCGCCGGCGCCATTGTGGGCATGCACGTCACGGTGGTGACGCCCGCCGGTCGCGGCCCACGGGATGAAGTTGTCACCGCTGCAGAACAGTTTGCAAAAGAAGCGGGCGTCAAGATTCAAATCACAACCGATCCCGCTGCGGTCGCGTGTCACGATGTGGTCTACACCGACACGTGGGAGTCGATGGGTGAGCCGGTGCTCACGCCCGAGAAAGCCAAGGCATTCGAGCCGTACCGTGTGACACGGAAAATGATGGAGAACGCCGGCGGCAACGCGGCTGGCGGCCCAATCTTCATGCACTGCATGCCCGCGCACCGGGGCGAAGAGGTCGACGCCGAGGTCATCGATGGGCCCGGCAGCGTTGTGTACGATCAGGCAGAGAACAGGCTTTACGCACAGAACGCGCTGATGTTGGCGCTCATTGGCCCGCAAAGCGAGGCCGCGGAGGGGTGATGGCAAACAAGGTCGTGCTCGCGTACTCGGGTGGTCTGGATACCTCGGCGATCATCCCCTGGCTCCGCAAGGAGAAGGGGTGCGAGGTCGTCGCGTATGTCGCCAATGTCGGTCAGGGCAATGAGGAACTCGTCGGCATCGAAGAAAAGGCCAAGAACAGCGGAGCCGTCGATTGCATCGTCGATGATCTGCGCGACGAGTTCGTGACGGATTACATCTGGCCCATGCTCAAATCCGGCGCGGTGTACGAGGGGACGTACCTGCTCGGCACCTCGATCGCCCGCCCGATCATCGCCAAGGGTCAGGTCGAGGCGGCCCGCAAGGTGGGGGCCGACGGCGTGGCGCACGGCTGCACCGGCAAGGGCAACGACCAGGTCCGCTTCGAAACCACCTTCGCGGCGCTCGCTCCGGATCTGGAGATCATCGCGCCCTGGCGCGAGTGGGATTTCACAGGTCGGCACGACCTACTCCGCTACTGCAAGGAGCAGGGCGTGCCCGTGACGAGCTCGGCCGAGAAAATCTACTCGCGCGACCGCAACCTCTGGCACATTTCACACGAGGGCGGCGACATCGAAGACCCAACCTTGCCGCCACCCGACGACGCGTGGATGCTCACGGCCGACCCATTGAGCGCCCCGAACGATCCGCAGACTGTCACGATCGGTTTCGAGGCGGGCATCCCCGTTACGCTCGACGGCAAGAAAATTGGCGGTGTCGAAATGATCGACACGCTCAACACGATCGCCGGCCGCCACGGTGTGGGGCGCGTCGATCTCGTTGAGAGCCGTGTCGTGGGCATGAAGTCGCGCGGGCTGTACGAAACACCCGCTGGCACCGTGCTGTACGAGGCGCTGCGTGGGCTCGAGGACCTGACGTTCGATGCTCGCTCTCGCAAATTGCAGGCGACACTCATGCCGGAGATGGCCGAGCTGATTTACGCGGGCAAGTGGTTCGGGCAGGCGCGCCGCGCGATCAGCGCCGCGGCCGACGTACTCACGGCACGCTGCACGGGCGAGATCGGTGTACGTCTTTACAAGGGCACATGCAGTGTTGAAACTCGCAAGAGCCCGTACAGCCTCTACAACGCGCAGATCGCAAGCTTCGAGGGCAATGAGCTTTACGATCAGTCGGATGCCAAGGGCTTCATCCGCCTCTTCTCGCTCACGGAGCGGCTCGCCTCCGGTTTCGAGACCGGCGGGAACAACAAATGAGCGCTGGGGGCGGGATGTGGGGCGGACGCTACGAAGGCGCAGGCCCCGACGAACTCTTCCGCGCAGCGAACGACTCGCTTCCGATCGACTGGCGGATTGTGCAACAGGACATCCGTGGCTCGATCGCGTGGGCCGGAGCGCTCTGCACTTGTGGCGTGCTCACCACGAGCGAGCACGAGCAATTGGTCGAGGCGCTCGAATCTCTTGCAGAAGAAGCTGCCGATATCCCGCAACCGCCCTTTGAATCCGGCGCGGAGGATGTGCACACGTGGGTCGAGGTGAAACTCGTTGAGAAGCTCGGGAGCCTGGGTAAGAAACTCCACACGGGCCGGAGCCGAAACGACCAGGTCGCGACCGACTTTCGACTCTGGACGCGAGACGCTGCGGGTGAGATCCGTAAGTGCATCGCTGCGGTAGCGGGAGCGCTGGCGACGAAGGCCAAGGATCATCACGCCGATGCGTTCCCGGCATACACGCATCTTCAGCCGGCTCAGCCCGTTCCGTTCGGGCATTGGTGCCTGGCATACGTCGAGATGCTCGAGCGTGACCTCGCCCGTGTGGGCGATGCGCTGTCGCGCATCAACATCAGCCCGCTCGGTTCGGGCGCGCTGGCAGGCACAGGGTACGCGATCGACCGCGAAGAGTTGGCCAGAGAACT
>CAXBOF010000285.1:0-3948 GCA_963977205.1 uncultured Phycisphaera sp.
CACGGATGACATCGATCTCGCGGACATCGCGGTCGCCGTCGCTCGGGTACGCCTTGCGGGTGAGGCTGAACGTGCCGACCGCGGAAGAGTCGCGCTGGATTTTCTCGTATTCCTCGTGGTCCACGCCGAGGTGCTCAGCGATCTGATCGTGGGTGGCCGGGCTTCCCTGATCCATCTCGATGCGCTGGCGCGCCTGCTCGACCTTGGACGAGCGGTGACGCACGAGCCTGGGCACCCAGTCCATGAGGCGCAATTCGTCGAGGATCGCGCCGCGGATACGCGGGGCGCAGTAGGTTTCGAACTTCACCTGACGCTCAAGGTCGAACGCGTTGATCGCGTCGGCGAGCCCGAAGACGCCGGCCTGGATGAGGTCGTCAACATTGACCTCGTCGGGCAGACGTGCGTGCACACGCTCGGCGTGGTAGCGCACCAGTGAGTAGTACTTCTCCATGAAGAAGTTGCGGATGTTCTGATCGCGCGACTTGCTGTAGTCCGCCCAGAGTTCATTGGCGGGGCGTTCACAAAGCGGCAGATCTGCTTTGGATCGCTTCGAGGGCGACACGCGGCGTTTCGTCGGCGCGGCCTTCTTCTCCGTGGGCATGGTCGGCTCCTTGACCTCTCTCATCACGCGGCTTGGCCGCAGAATTCCGCAAGAACCGGGCGCGTCTCAATCGAACGCCCGAGAGCTCCTGCGACGGTGTCCATCCTTGGACGGGCTGAGTATACGGACCGAGCGCACGCTCCGCCAGCGCTCTTGTCACGAAATCATGTGGCCAGTCTCGGCGACTGGTCCCTTTCGGCTTCTTTACTCGCAGAATCATTATCAGCGGCCGGCGCCGCGATTGAGACTTTGTGCTCTTCGACCACGCGCTCGATCACCAGTCCGAGCAGCACACCGGCGATGTGGCAGATCACCATCGCCAGAAGCGCGGTGACGATCACACGGCCCGTCTCGTTGCCTGTCTGCAGACCGGCCAGCAGCGCCACGACAAACCCTGCTAGGCCCATCACGCCCGCCGACAGCCTGCGGATCTTGCCATAGCTTTCGGACACACTCGCGCTCAAGCCGATGTTCTCCCGCTTCGATATCGCCCAACCGCTGTGGTGACTTCACTCGCCCCAAGAAATAACTGCACCGCACCGCCTGTGCCAGTCGGTGCAACCCTCACTATCGACCCGAAGCGAACCCGATTCCCCCACTTGAGACGCGTCCAAGCGAAGGGGCGCAAGAATCTGTACGAACATCTTTCGTACAACTCTGGCGTTCGAGCTGGGCCAGCAGCAGGCTCGCGGCTTTCCGGGCCGATCTGCCCGCGGGCGATTTGAGTTTGCCGCCACGGGCCACGCACTGACCGCGGACACCCTTGACGACCGCCCGGTCCGATGGGATGTGCCCAAACAGGGCGAGTTCGAGCCCGAGGAATTTGCGAGCCACGGCCGCGATCCGCCGGTGGACGCGCTCGGCCTCGGTCCGTGATTCAGCCTGATTGACCAGCAGCCCCACACGCTCGCCCGCTTGGGGCCCCTGGGTCCGCACGAGCGATTTGATCAGGGCGTAGGCGTCGGCGATCGAGGTCGGCTCGGGCGTGAGCACGACGACCGAAAGATCGGCAGCGGCAACGACATCCAGCACGCTCGAACTGACGCCCGCCGAGCAATCCATGATTGCGATATCCGCGACACCATGAAGTTGGGACAGACTGTGGATAAGTCGTTGACGATCGGCGGTCGAGGGCGGACGCCCCATCCCGACCGGGCCCGGCACGAGGCGGAAGCCAGCGCCCGAATCGATGGCGATGTCTGCCAAAGAGTGCCCACGGGCGAAGCCCTTGATCATGCACTCGTCGAGGCGGCGCAGCGGCGCCAGGCCCAGCATGATGTCGGCGTTTGCTGCACCAAAGTCCGCATCGATCAGCATGGTCTTGCGGCCAAGTCCCGCCATCGCCGACGCGATCGAGATCGAGGTGAACGTCTTGCCCACACCGCCCTTGCCCGAGGCGAGCGCGATGACCCTAGGCCTCGGGTGCTACTGGCGCGGCGGGGCGTCGCTCTCGTCGGCGAGCATCGCGCGCAGACGAGATGCCTGGTCGTCGAGTCCGGAACGCTGGCTGATCGGCAGCACACTCATGCCTGAGGCCCGCCCAGTATGAGACGCGAGATCCGGTCGGGCTTGCCCGCCTCGATGTGATCGGGTACTTCCTGGCCCGTCGTGACGTAGCTGAGTTTGATCTCGGCGCTGCGCGTGATGCTCAGCAGCACGCCGAAGTTCACGGCCTCGTCGAGCTTGGTCAGGATCAATCGGTTCGGACCCAGCTTGGCGAATCGCTCGGCGGCGCGGAGCATGACCGCCTCGGCCGATGTCGTCGACAGCACCAGGTGCGTCTCGTGCGGATCGGCCTCGTCGAGGTACTCGCGCAGGTCGTCGAGGCGTTCGCCGTCGTGCTGGCTCCGGCCGGCGGTGTCGATCAGGATCACGTCGCAGCTTGCCAGCGATTCGAGCGCCCCACGCATTTCGCCGGGCGAGGCGACGACCTTCAGAGGCAGGCCGATGATGTCCGCGTAGGTGCGCAGCTGCTCGACGGCTGCGATGCGGTACGTGTCGGTCGTGACGAGACCGACCGATCGGCCGTGACGCAGCTTGGCGACCGCGGCGAGCTTGGCCAGCGTGGTGGTTTTGCCGACGCCTGTGGGTCCGATGAGGGCGATGGTAAGCGGGCGGCCGTCGGCGGGGCGACGCGGGAGAGGGCTGTCGCCGGCGGCCGGGACGAGTTTGGCGATCTGTCGCAGCATCGTCTCGCGGACGATCTCGGCATCGGCGAGCTCGGCGGCCGAGAGCTCGTCGCGGACACGCCCGACGATCTCGTCGGCGATCTCGGAGGCCACCGACTGCTCGGTGAGCGCGAGATAGTGCTCAAAGAGCGCATCGGGCATCGAGCCCGGGTGCGAGGAGGCCGACTGGCTTGAGGTGGCAAGCACGCGGCCGAGCATGCGCTTAATGGAAACCAGCTCGTCCTCGATCCCTGGGCCTGCGTGGCTTCGAGCGACTTTGTCTTGCCGGGAGCCAGCGACCGCCATCACACGTGAGGACTCATAACCGGATTCGCGGAAAACTTTGAGATCGGGTTGAGCGTTGTGGTAAGCCTCGGCCTTTGGTGGCGGCTCGGCCAAAGCTGTCCCCCCACTGCCAGAATGACCGCCGGAACCAGCACCCGCGTACGCGCGCGAGGCGATCGAGCCGGAAAGCTGCTTGGCTGCGGCACTCTGCATGGCGGGGCGTTCGCTGCCAGCGCGGAGAGCCTTGCGTTCGGGTCGTTTGGCGAGCTCGGGCTGGTCGTTGGTCGCGGTGATCTCGAACATGCTGCGTGAGCCGAGGCCCAGGATGCCGGGGGACTTGTAAGAGCGTGTGTGCAGAATGACAGCATCGGCGCCCAGGTCCTTCTTGACCTCGGCGAGGGCGTCCGTCATCGAGCGTGCGCGGTAGACCTTGAGTGGCATCGTCGCCTTCCCTGGCTTGCGGAGTGTGGCTTCATCCATGAGGCGCCCGCGGTGATCCGAAACTCAACAGCCGGCAGAGCCGCCGGTGGGTGGGAGCATAGCAGCCTTTCTCTGCGTTCGCACAATCCGAATGGTTGTTCATTTCGTGTTTCACGCCGCCCCCACCGCCTCGCGGCTGGGCGCTTTGGGCTGGGTCTCGGGCCACTGAACATAGCCGAGCGACTCGACCTCGACACCCTGGTCGATCTCGTTGTACCCGAGCACCGCGACGCCCTGAATATGCGGCTCAAGGATCTGGAACATCACGCCACGCACCGCAGGCGAGGCCAGCACCACCGGCGTGTGCCCCGCGGCCGTCAGCGGCGCTAAAGACTCGGCGATCAAGCCGGCCAACTCGCTGGCCAGTCTGGGCGGCATCGTCACCACCGTCGCATCACCCGAGCGGTCGATGAA
>CAXBOF010000286.1:0-3940 GCA_963977205.1 uncultured Phycisphaera sp.
CTGTCGATCTACTCGAGCGTCGATGGCTTCACCAACCCGGTGTACTCATTTGCACAGTCGGGCACCAACTTCAACAACAGCATCGCCGATATGTCGGCCCTCACCGGCCTGACCGGCACGGTCGAGTTCCGCATCCTCGCTGACAACGGCACCAGCGCCAGCGGCGGCACGATCAGCTCGGGCGGCACCTTCCGCCTCGGCGATCACTTCGACGGTTCGGACTTCACCGAGGTCCGCTTCGAGGGCACCGTTGTCCCGGCACCGGCCTCGGCCGCTCTGCTCGGTCTCGGCGGCCTCGTCGCCGTCCGTCGTCGCCGCTAATACGGCCTCGATACTCAGTCTGAAATAAAGAGCGGGCCCCGTGAGCAGACGGGGCCCGCTTCTATTTTTATCACTCCATTCAATCAACATCGTCGTCTGAATACGTTCCTTGCGCCGGCTTGTTGGAATCTTGCGACGTTCCTCATGCAGCATTCATGTATGCAAAGCGTTTGCAAAAACGGAATTCTAATGCTTCCCTTGGATGTGTTTGTCCGTAAGCTCTGGCCGAGAGAGAAGCGGGGTATGCGTTTACCTCCGTAGGACAAAGACAGGCAATTGCCAAACACATGAGGGAGATTTAGACATGCGTAATTTCACAGCAGCAGCGGTTCTCGCAGCCGTTTCCGGGTCGGCCTCGGCTGACGTTATCACCAGCTACGTCAGCTTCGGCCAGCCCGGCGATCAGGGTGCCACCCCCGTCGGCACCGTCGCCGCCAATGTCTCGGCTCTGCCGCTGACCCGTGGTGCGGGCCTCTCGGGCAACGCCGGCGGCAACTCGCTGAACTCGGCAGGCTGGGACTCACTCGGCAGCACCGACTACATCACCCTCGGCTTCGAAGTCGCCCCCGGATACCAGGTCGACCTCGACACCTTCTGGATGGGCACCCGCTCTTCCGGCACGGGCCCGGGCAACCTCGGCGTCTTCTCGAGCGTCGACGGTTTCACGAGCCCCGTCTTCACCTTCGGTCAGTCCGGCACCAGCTACACCAACTCAGTCGCCGACATGTCGGCTCTCACCGGCCTTACCGGCTCGGTCGAGTTCCGCATCATGGCTCTCAACAGCGTGAGCGCCAGCGGCGGCTCCATCAGCAGCACCGGCACCTTCCGTCTCGGCGATCACTACGACGGCGCGAACTACTCCGAGGTCCGCTTCGAGGGCTCGGTCTCGCAGATTCCCGCTCCCGCTTCGGCCGCCCTGATGGGCCTGGGTGGTCTCGTCGCCGCTCGCCGTCGCCGCTAATTCCCGCCAGTTTCGTTGAGTCTCTTCTTTGAGTCTCACAGATCCCACGGGCCCCGGATGGAAGCATCCGGGGTCCGTTTCTACTTGAATTTCTTGCGAGGTAAGAGTGAGAGCAGGGCAGCGATCGCGCAAAGCACACCAAACGCTGCAGAGCCGAGCCCGCCAATCGAGACGATCGATGCCCCGAAGATAGAAACGAATGACCACCAACCGAGCGCAGAGAGCGCGCCAAAAGCAATAAATCCAATGACGCGGTTCATGATTCGAGTCGCGTGTACGCACGGAGGCCGTGCAGCCCGCCCTCGCGGCCGAAGCCCGATTCCTTGAACCCGCCGAACGGGCTTGCCGCGTCGAACTTGTTGTAGGTGTTGAGCCACACCACGCCCGCCTTGAGCTTGCTGGCGATCTCGAAGATCTTGGAACCCTTGTCGGTCCAGACGCCGGCGGCCAGTCCATAGGGCGTGTTGTTGGCTCGCTCGATCGCCTCGGCGGGCGTGCGGAAGGTCATGACCGCCAAGACCGGGCCGAAGATCTCCTCGCGCGCGATCACCTCGCTCGGCTGAACGTGATCGAAGAGGCAGGGCTTCACCCAGTAGCCGTCCTTTGGCGTCTCGCCCTCGGCCTGCCAGAACGCGCTGCCGCCCGCTTTGCCCTCATCGAGGAACCGGTTGATTGTCTCGAGCTGACCGGCCGAGTTGATCGCGCCCACATCCGTGTTCTTGTCGAGCGGGTCGCCCACGCGGAGCTGATTCATCCGGCGTTTGAGCTTCTCGACGACCTCATCGCGCACGCTCTCCTGCACGAACACCCGGCTGCCGGCGCAGCAGACGTGGCCCTGGTTGAAGTAGATCCCTTGGACAATCCCCTCGATCGCCTGATCGATCGAAGCATCCTCGAAGATGATGTTGGGGCTCTTGCCGCCGAGTTCCAGCGTCAGTTTCTTGCCCGTGCCGGCGATGTGCTTGGCGATTTTCTTGCCGACGGCGGTGCTGCCGGTAAAGGCGATCTTGTCGATGCCGGGATGCTCGACGATCGCCGAGCCCGTCTCGCCCGCGCCGGTGACGATGTTCACCACGCCCGGCGGCAGCTCGACTTCTGCGAAGATCTCGGCCAGCATGAGCGCGGTCAGCGGTGTTGTCTCGGCGGGTTTGAGGACGCACGTGTTGCCGCAGGCCAGAGCCGGCGCGAGCTTCCACGAGGCCATCAGCAGCGGGAAGTTCCACGGGATGATCTGTCCGCACACGCCGACGGGTTTGGGGCTCCGC
This sequence comes from uncultured Phycisphaera sp., assembly GCA_963977205.1. GTDB lineage: Bacteria > Planctomycetota > Phycisphaerae > Phycisphaerales > UBA1924. Next base: position 2,548 of record CAXBOF010000286.1, read on the forward strand.
CCGGCGAAGGCGTACTCGAGCTTGTCGGCCCAGCCCGCGTGATAGAAGAAGTGCTGGGCCGCCAGCGGGATGTCGACGTCGCGCGACTCGCGGATAGGCTTGCCGCCGTCCATCGACTCGGCGACCGCCAGCTCCCGGGCGCATTCCTGGATGCGGCGGGCGATGCGGTAGATGTACTTGGCCCGTTCGATCGCGGGCAGGGCGGTCCACTTGGGCAGCGCATCCCGCGCAGCCGCCACGGCCCGGTCCACGTCCGCCTGCGAGCCCTGGGCGACCTCGGCGATCACCTGCTCGGTCGAGGGGCTGACGGTCTGGAAGTACGAACCATCGGCGGGCTCGACGAATGTGCCGTCGATGAAGTGCCCGTAGCGGGTCTTGAGCTTGGGTTTGACGCTCTCGGGCGCGGGGGCGTAATCCCAGAGGCCGGTGACGTCAATCGTGGCAGGCCCGATGACACTGGCTCGCGATGGCGGGGGTGCGGTGGTCATGCCTGCATTCTACGCGGCTTGGCGTATGTGCCGCACTCGGGGCAGGTTTCGAGGCCGAAGAGGCTGTAGCCGCACTTTCCGCAGAGACCTCTCTCTAGACGTCTCTGAGAGATGTACTTCTTTCTTGCTCGGTACAGCAATAAGGGAGTGATGATGAAACAGAAAAGAATACCCCAATTTGTAAAGAAGCCTACAAGGTGTATTCGGATTGGAATATGGACTTGCCCGTCTTCAGCTAGAAAGTTGCCAGGATCGTCGATTGAACGATTGGCAAATCCCGTTTGGATTCCAGAACGGTACAGGCCAAGTGTGACCTGTTCTGCTACACCATTTCGTCCATCAACACTGTGCAAGACAATGTCGTAGGACATCGCTCGAAGCGGCCAGCCGTAAGAATCGTGATAGAGTAAGTAGTTCCAGTCTTCCCGCGGGAATCCAGATTCCTTCGTCCATTCTGCATCAAAGCTGTACTGGATGAAAGCAGTTCTGTTGAACGCAACTTCACTTGAGGTTTCAAGAACGGGTGGGTTTGGATCGAGCTCCACATTGCTCACCCAGGAATGATAATCGCGATGGAAAAGATCGTGATTGATCCTCGTTTGGACCGGCCATAGAGCGGCTTGCCAACAGATGCCAACATTCAAGAACAATCCTAAAGCAAGGCAAACCACAGTTTCGGTGTGCCATCGCTTCATCACGCCTCCGAGAAGTCATACCCCGCGGCATAAACACCCGTGCGCAAGCGTGCGAGTTGGCGGAGCAGGTCGTTGGCGAGGCTGCTCGCACCAAAGCGAAAGAGGTGGGGGCTGAGCCAGTGGCAGCCGGGGCTCGCGTCAACGCCTTCGAGCGTTTCCTTGACCATGCAGAGGTAGTGCCAGGCTTCCTTGGCGGTGCGGATGCCGCCG
>CAXBOF010000287.1:0-3931 GCA_963977205.1 uncultured Phycisphaera sp.
GGACGCCTGATTCTGGCGTTCGATGAAGCCGCGGGCGATCAGTCTGCACTCCCCGCTGAACTCAAGAACAAGGTTCAGTCAACCGGCCAGCTCATGGTGGGGGGCAACGGCAGCACCAAGTCCTCAGCCAATCGAATTCACGGTCTGACTTGGCTCCTAGCAGCTGCGTGTGTCGCGATAGTTGCGACGGTCAGCATTTATGCGCTCAGTGAAGTCCGCGAAAGGGACGAACTGCTGGATGCTTCAAATCTTGAGCTTGCTGCGCTGCAAGAGAAGATCCAGGCCAACCAGACGACTCTCGCAGACGCACGCAGCGCTCAGCGTGAACTCGAGACCCAACTGGCCGAGGCCTCTGAAGCGAGGCTTCAACTGGCCGAGCAACTGGCGAGCGCGACTTCCGATCTTGATTCGGCAAGGCTCGCGATCGCGCGGTACGAACAGCCGGTTGATCCCGAAGAGCTCAAGATGAATCGCCAGAAGCTCCTTGAGGTGCCCAACACCGTCCGCGTCGCTTGGCAGCCGTTTGATCTCCCCGACGCCCCGGCTGAGCAGCAGTTGGTGCAAGGCGATGTCGTCTGGAACAACGAGCTTCAGCAGGGCTACCTCCGGTTCGAGGGCTTGGCAGTCAACGACCCCGAGATTGAGCAGTATCAGGTCTGGGTCATAGACGAGCGGGGCATGGAGCAGAAAGTCAGCGGCGGCGTCTTTAACGCGACCGCTGATGGTGAGATCATCGTGCCCATCGAACCGGGCATCGATGTCGGTCGCGTAGCCGTGTTTGCGGTCACTGTCGAGGATCCCGGCGGTACCTGGGTCCCGGATCTCTCACGGCGGGTCGTTGTCGCCCCGACGGGCGAGGGCTGATATTCCCAAGACAGTCCTGAAGACTGCTATAGACCACCCCCTTTCCCGGCCGATAAATGGGGAAATCTGGGGCTCTGGCATAATTCTCCTCGTTCGGGAGTAGACTTAGGTAGTGAAGCTTGTTCTTGCCATGCTGGTGATCGCTTCGGTGGTCGCACTCCCGTTCCATGTCGGAAAGACTGGTGCGTGTGGCGATTGTTGCGGCGACACTGAAGCTCAAACCCAGGACATCGCGGCTATGGATGGCTGCTGCCCGGGCGATCAGGACCAGAGCCGTAAGAATGGCTCAACTGATCCGGATCGCGATCGTTCCGATCCGTGTGACGGCTGCGACTGCCCGCTGCGTTGCTGCATCACCGTGGCCAAAGCGCCAGTGATTCACGAGCAGGGCTTCGTCATCCAAGTCGCTTGGACGACTCCCGGGCAGATACTGCCCAATGCTCGTGGCGACTCGATTGACCCGCACCTTGATCTTCTGAAGCGACCTCCGAGAGCCTGACGCCGATTCCGCACGGAAAGTGCGCGCCCAGCGCGACGGCTCATACTCTCGGAGAACTCAATGAACAATCAAGAACATAGCGTCGGCCGCGTCGGCCGACCTAAATACATGCTTCATCTCGCACGCTTTCTGCCGATCGGTGTGATCGCGGCCACACTGCTCGTCATTGCGTGGAGCGTCTGGCCGGTGATCCGCCCGACCCGCAGCGTTGAGGTCACACAGGCGGTCTTTGATCGCAATAGCCAGCCAAAATCCACCGAACCCGAACCCGGTGAATCGGCCCGCGCTGGCAAGGTCGTGCAGGCTGCCGGCTGGCTCGAGGCCGAGCCGTTTACAACAGCGTGCACATCACTCGTCGACGGCGTCGTCGAAGAGATGATGGTCTTGGAAGGCGACTGGGTCGAGAAGGGCGAGGTCGTTGCGCAGCTTGTGCGTGAGGATGAAGAGTTGCGTGTGCGCATCGAGGAGGCGGCCGTGATCGCGGCTAAGGGGAGGCTGGCAAGGGCGCAGTCGGACCTGGTTGCCGCCGAGGCCCGCTGGGCGGATCCGATCGAACTTGATCGCCGCCTCGAAACGCGCCGAGCCGAACTCGAAGAAAGCCGGGCCGAGCTGGCGCAGCTGCCAAAGCTTGTTGCCGCCTCTCGCGCGGAATTGAAGCGGATGGAAGCCGAGCGGGACTGGCTTGCCAGAACCGAATCGGGAGGGGCCGCGACCGAGCTTGAGCTTCTGGTTGCGACACAGAACGCCGAGGCCAAGCGCAACGAGATCGAAGCGATCGAGGCGCGTCAACCGATGATCGAATCTCGGATCGCTCGTCACACCGCCGAACTGCGCGCAGCCGAGCGTGATATCGAGCTCCGCATCGAAGATCACCAGCTCGTCTCAAACGCCAAGGCTGCGGTGGAATCCGCTGAGGCAGATCTTGCACTTGCAGAGGCTCGCCGTGACGAGGCGGCTCTGGCTCTGAGCCGGACAACGATCACAGCGCCGATCTCTGGCTATGTTCTGCGGCGGATCAAAGCCCCGGGCGACAAAGTCATTCAGATGATGGACGAGCCGCACTCGGCGCACCTCGTTCATATCTACGACCCCAGCAAGCTCCAGGTGCGTGTCGATGTGCCGCTGGCTGACGCGTCGCACGTGCATCTCGGGCAGGCGTGTGAAGTGGTGGTGGAGATCCTGCCCGACAGGACGTTCAAGGGCGAGGTGCTGCGGATCACCCACGAGGCGGATCTGCAGAAGAACACACTCGAGATCAAGGTCAAGGTTATCGATCCCGATCCGTTGCTCAAGCCCGAGATGCTGACGCGCGTTCGCTTTCTTGCGGGGAAAGCCCCGGCCGGGCAGTCCGCGGCAGACGATGAAGATTCCAAGAACAACCAGAGCGTTCTGGTTGCATCAGAATCCATCGGCACAAACGCACAGGGCGATTGCGTCTGGGTGATCGGTGATCGCTCCGGCACGCGGGGCGTGCTGCGTGAAATCGCGGTTCAAAGGTTGGCTGAGGAGGGGGCGTGGGTGCGCGTTTCGGGAGCCATCCAGCCCGGTGCACTTCTGGCAATATCAGAAGACGGATTGAAAGAAGGCATGCCGATTTCTATCAAGCGAACCAACGAGGAGGACGCGTCGTGAGCTTTATCCAGTGCAACGACCTGACGCGCGAGTACCGCAAGGGCGAAGAGGTCATACGCCCGCTCGACGGGCTCGATCTTGAAATCCCACGGGGCGACTTTCTCGCACTCATGGGCCCCAGCGGCAGCGGCAAGACAACGCTTCTGAACCTCATCGCGGGGATCGACTCGCCGACCAAGGGTGCGCTCGTGATCGATGGCCAGGACATCGGCAAGCTCAGCCGGAACAAGCTGGCGGCCTGGCGATCCGAGCATGTGGGCTATGTGTTTCAGCTCTACAACCTCGTGCCCGTCTTGACAGCGTACGAGAACGTCGAGCTTCCGCTTCTCCTACACGATCTGTCCAAGAAAGAACGGCACGAACGCGTGATGCAGTCGCTCGAGCGTGTCGCCATCGCCGACCGCGCGGCACACTTCCCAAGGCAGCTCTCAGGCGGCCAGGAGCAACGCGTCGCGATCGCAAGGGCGATCGTGACCGACCCGGACATCATCGTGGCCGACGAGCCCACGGGCGATCTCGACAAGCCCTCGGCCCACGCGGTCATGTCGCTGCTGCAGATGCTCAACCAAGAACTCGGCAAGACGATCGTCATGGTGACACACGATCCCAAGACGACCGATTACGCCACGCGAACGCTTCATCTCGATAAAGGCAGACTCGTCGAACAGGTGGTGGCCGCATGAAACTGATCCGATGCATTCCATACGTCCTCAAGCAGGTCACACGCCACCGCGTTCGTTCGCTTCTGACCGTAATGGGTATCGCCATCGCGATGTTCCTGTTCACGGCTGTCCAGGCCATGAACCGGGGCGTCACCGAGGCCACGACCGCGACTGCCAACGACACAACTCTCGTTGTGTACCGCGAAGACAGGTACTGCCCTGCAACGAGCCAGTTGCCGCAGGACTACCAGCGACGAATCGAGGGCATCGAGGG
>CAXBOF010000288.1:0-3909 GCA_963977205.1 uncultured Phycisphaera sp.
TCTCCAACGAAGAAGCAGCCACGGCTGTGCGCGACATCGCGCCCGCCTCGCATGTAGTGCTTCTGCACCTCTCGCGCCAGTGCAACCGTCCCGAGATTGCCCTCACCGAGCACGCCGGCACCGAGTGCGAGGTCATCGTCTCGTACCAGTTCGACCCCACAGCCTGGATCGCTGTCGCCCCGGCTAGGGCGGCCCGTCTGCCCGAGCCCCTGCCCGTGCAGCCCTCGCTCTTTACCGCCTCGGCCCCTCAATGAGCCAGACGACACCAAAGCCCGAATCCGAGCGCCGGATCTGGCCCACGCAGGGCACGCACACACCAAGCCAGTGGAACCGCGCTTCGATCGGTTTCCGCCGCGTCATGCGCCGCGTCGGCTCGGGCTCAGTCAACACGCCCGACGGCGTCCGCTACCGCCCCGTCGGGCACCACTCGCTCACGCGTTCACTCTCCAAACGCGGCCCTGGCTACAAGGACTACGACGTCTGGTTCCCCACGGGCGAAACCATGCGCATCCGTGTCGAAGCCCACCGCGTATTTGCCGACCTCACCGGCTCACGCTTCGCCTTCGAGCAGGAAATGCTCGACGCCCACATCAGGCCCGGCAGCCGAGCACTGATTGTCAGCGCCGGCACGGGCGATACCGCAAACTGGCTCGCCGAGGAGGTCGGCCCATCGGGCGCGGTTGTCTCCATCGAGACCGACGAGCACAGCGTCGAGTTTGCCCGCAGGCGGTACCCGCACGAAAACGTCTCCCACGAGCACGGCGACGGGCACCTGCTCGCCTCAGAACCAAACGAGTCCTTCGAGTTCGTCCTCGCCCCGCGAGCCTTCGAGCCGAGTCAGGACACCATCGATCTCTCACCTCTGGGGCGTCTGATCGCCCCGGGCGGGTCGCTGGCCGTCAGCACCGCCTCGGGCTCGGCCCTGGGTTCCGTGCTCGCAGACCGCATGAGAGCGTGTCTGGAAGAGGGAACAAAGGTCCGACTGCTCGAACGGGCGGGCATCGCCCTCGCCCTTGCCACAAGGCCGAACTAGGCTTCACCCGGATGACCCAAACAAACAAAACCGACTTCGCCGCCGACAAAGCCAAAATGCGTGAGCAGGCCCGCACCTTCGCGGTCGCCGCGGCCCGCAGCCTTGCGGACAACCAGTGCACCGACACGGTCGTACTCGACCTCAAGGGCAAGAGCCCCGTCGCCGAGATGCTCGTCATCACGACGGGCACCTCGGACCGCCAGATGAAAAGCTCGGCCGACGATGTCAAGGAAATCGCGCCCCAGACCGGACACTCGCTCGTGCGCCAGGCGGCCGACGCCCGGCACACGTGGATCGTCTCCGACTTTGGCGACGTCGTTGTGCACATCTTCGAGCCGAGCACCCGCGGGTTCTACGATCTGGAACTGCTCTGGGGCGATGCCGACAAGGTCCGCTGGCAGCGAGAGAAGTAATCCATGACCGCGACCGTTCCCGTTCAGACCGCCTCGGCGAGCTACGACGTCTCCATCGATTCTGGCCTGCTTCCGAAACTGGGCGAGACACTGAAAGCGCACGCGCCCAAGGCCAAACGTGTCTACGCCGTGATCGATGCGGGCGTCCCTGCTGCGACCGTCCAGCCCGCGTTCGATTCGATCCGTGAAGCCGGCTACGAGCTCGAAGCACTGACCATCACCCCGACCGAGCAGACCAAGTCGGTTGAGTCGTGGTACCTGATCCTGCGGGCCGCAGCCGAGGCCCGGCTCGACCGGGGCGATGTCTTTGTCGCCATCGGTGGCGGGATCGTGGGCGATATGACGGGCTTTGCCGCGGCCGCCTACCGCCGAGGCGTGGGCGTCATCCAGTGCCCCACGACGCTGCTCTCGATGGTCGATGCCTCGGTCGGTGGCAAGACGGGCGTCAACCTCGGTTCGAGCGATGGCCTGCTCAAAAACGCCGTCGGCCTGTTCCACCAGCCTCTGGCTGTCGTAGCCGACACCGCCAGCCTCGCCTCGCTCTCACCCCGCGACTACCGCTCGGGCCTGGCCGAGTGTGTCAAGCACTCGATGCTGAGCGCTGACTTTGGTGATGCTGAGTTGCACACCTGGATGACCCACCACGAGAGCCAGATTCTCGCGCAGGACGCGGGCACGCTGACTGAACTCGTGCGACGCAATGTGGCGATCAAAGCACAGGTCGTCGCGGGCGACGAGCACGAGACAGCCACGGGCGACATGGGCCGGGCGCTCCTGAACCTCGGGCACACCTTCGCCCACGCCATCGAGACGCTCAGAGGGGTCTCGGTCGAGGGTTCAACCGACGAGTGCCCGATCACCCACGGCGAGGCGGTCGCCCTCGGGCTTATCTGCGCGTGCTCCCTCGGCGAAGAACTCGGACACGTTTCGGGGCTGACCGAGAGTGTGCGTGAGCGGCTGAGCAATCTCGGTCTGCCCGCGATCGCGCAGGGACTCCCCGATTCCGATGAGGTCCTGCCCCGGATGGCCCACGACAAGAAGGCCCAAGCCGGCGAGATGCGGTTTGTCGTGCCCATCGCCGAGGGTCGCTCGCGGATTGTTCGGGACGTGCCCGAGAGCGCGATCAGGACGGCTCTGGAAGCGATCAGGCCCGCCTGAGTCGAGTGTCGGCTTTGGTCATCTGGCAAACGAGGCAAACTTGGAGCGGTTGGCGAGCCCGGGACGATAACCCGTGCAGGACGACCACGGGTGGGCGCAAGGCGGCGCTCCTGCGTGGAGTCTCCACTAGGTGGGAGCCGAGCCGTGCGCACAGTCGTCATCGTGAATCAGAAGGGTGGTTGCGGCAAGACCACCACCGCGATCAATCTCGCAGGCATCTGGGCCAGCCGGGGCAAGCGTGCCCTGCTCATCGACCTGGACCCGCAGTCGCACTGCGCCGCGGGACTTGCGATCCCCGAGCAGCGGATCGATCTGGACATCAGTGATGCACTGGTCACGGATGCCCCGCTCGATCCGAACCGCCTCGTCTGGAGCGCGGGGCGGAATCTCGATCTGATCCCCAGCCGAACCAAGCTTGCGGGACTCGAGGCGGCCCGGGGTGGCCTTGCCACCAAGCCCGACAAGGAACACCGCCTGGCGCGCGTCGTCGAGCGGTTCAAGAACGATTACGACGTCTGCCTGATCGACTGCTCGCCCTCGATCGGCCTGCTCACATACAACGCGCTGGCGGCGGCCACGGACGTCCTCGTCCCCGTTGAGACGGGCTTCTTCAGCCTGCAGGGCGCGCTCAAGCAGGCCAAAACGATCGAATCGCTCCAGAGGCGACTCGGCGCCGACGCCCCGTTCTATCTGCTGGCGACGCTGCACGAGCCCGAGTCCGTCCTTGCGTGCGATCTGCTGCAGGAGCTGCGTCGGCGGTTTGGCGATCAGGTCATCCCGACCCCGATCCGCCGCGATCTCAAGCTCAAAGAGGCGGTCAGCTTCGGTCAGCCCGCTGTGGAGTACGCCCCGGAATCGACGGGCGCTCGCGACCACTCGGATCTGGCGCACTGGCTCGAAGCCAAGTGGCGTCCGACCGACCGCCCGACGCACCCCGTGGCCCTGAATGCCCAGGCCGCCGACGCCTACCCCACCGGTGGCCCAGAGCTCGACCTCGAACTCTGCGTCTCGCAGGCTCCCGAGATCCGCGAGCACTCGAATGATCTTGGCCACGGACACTCCGAGCCCAAGCCCACGACCACCACAGGCTCGGGCATTGGCGGCAGCCAGCTCCAGACAGCAGCTGCGGCTTCGACGCACGCGACAACCGCAGTGGCGACCGCACCTGTCTCGGATGCAAGCCTCGCCTCCCTGACCCGGCCCCGCCCGGGCGACACCCGCGTGGCCGAGATCGCGGCTCTTGCCAAACGGCTCCGCGATGCGACGCTCCAGAACGCTCCCGGCGGCACCGCGACGATGGCAAAG
>CAXBOF010000289.1:0-3899 GCA_963977205.1 uncultured Phycisphaera sp.
GACCCAAGAGGTCACTCAGCAGTATGGACGAACCACCAGCCTCGGGATTGTCCCAAGAGGGGGTGCCATCGCTGTTACGGATCTTGAATTCCTTGCCATCTGCCCCGTAGCCCGTGGCGACATACTTTCCATCTTTGCCATCCAAAGAAACAGCGTTGATTGTTGCGCTGTGGCTTTCCATGGGGGCATGCTCGCTGCCCATGACATACCAAGACGGGCCGAGAATGACCGTCTTGGTCTCGCCTTCGGAGCCCGTGGGCTGGATTTCGACCGAGATGTATTCGCTGCCGTCGTTGTCATTCCAGCGATTCACACCGGTGACACGGCCCTCGATCGTCTCGCGATTGGCATCCTTGCCAAACATGTTCGAGTACTTGTCCTGTGCGTGCATGCGGGTTGATTTACCGATCGAGCGCAGCTGGGATTCCAAATCGCCAGAGTTGAGAACGATCCAGTCGTTGGGCGTGACCTCGGAAACATTATCGAGCTCATCAGATGTCATACCCAGGGAGAACTCGCGATCGATAGGATCGTACGAGAACACCTCGTAGGGGATCGCGACGCGTTCGCCGCCGAGCCCCAGGATGGCGCCCGACTTGACCACGACGTGGCTGATCTTGCCCGAGCCACGATCGACGATCAGGTCGTTGAGGGTGCCCAGCGAGTCGTCGCTGGAATTCTTGATATCCATACCGATCAGGTCGGATGCGCGGTGCATGCTCAGACTGGCGACCTGCTTGCTCTGGGCCTGCCGCTGCTCGGGCTGGCTGGTCATCTGACGGCGATCTTGATTGCGCTCGTCTCGCGTATTGTTCTGAGCAAGGGCCGAAGTGGCAAAGCCTGCAGCGAGAACGATCATCGATGCGTTGCGAACGGTATTGCGGCACATATTCATTGAGAATCTCCATGATTGGGCCACCTTGTGTTCAGGCATCGGCGGCTGACCCTCACCGCCGACTATGAGACTCTCGCACCTGAGGCTGATACACCCGTGACACCACCGTGAAAAGCCATTCATTCTGCGTTTCACCTCAGGACAGCCTCAACGTTGCGCCATCAGAACGAGTAGAATGCTCGCGTGGAGGAATGCTCTTATGCGTGTACTAGTGGTTGAAGACAATCCCAAAATCGCGGCGGCCGTACAGAAGGGTTTGACCGAACACGGGTTCGCAGTCGATGTGTCGCACTCGGGTTATGAGGGCGAGGAGATGGCTCTGATCGAGCCGTACGACGTCATCCTTCTTGACCTCATGCTGCCCGATCGCGACGGCATCGACGTGTGCAGAAACCTGCGGCGTCAGAAAATCGCGACCCCGGTCATTATGCTCACAGCGTTATCTGCAACGGAAGAAAAAATCGATGGCCTCGACGCCGGCGCAGACGACTACCTGACAAAGCCGTTCGAGTTCGATGAGCTTCTGGCTCGGGTTCGCGCCATCCTCAGAAGAGGCGAGGCCACCGAAGCCCGCACGCTGACCTGCGACGACCTTACGCTGGATCTCTACACCAGGGTCGCATCACGCGGGGATACGAAAGTTGAGCTCTCGAACAAGGAATACGCCCTGCTCGAGTATCTCATGCGAAACCAGAACCGGGTGCTCTCGCGTGTGCAGATCGGAGAGAAAGTCTGGGACATGAACTTCGAGCCGTCGAGCAACGTGATCGACGTGTATGTCTCTTCGCTGAGAAAGAAAGTAGACCGGGGTTTCGAGCGCGAACTGATCCACACGATCAAGGGTGCCGGCTACCGCTTTGGGATCATGGATGGATCAGAACTCGTCTGAACAGAAGAGGTCTTTCTGGAGCGGTATTTCACTACGGGCCAAGGTGACGCTCTGGATCGTCATTGCGTTCGCTGTCGTGAAGATCACGCTTGTCCTGATCATCCTGCTCTATCAGCAGAGGGCGATCCATACGTCATTCGATGCTGCGTTCCAGGAACGTGTGCACATCATCGCAGGGGATCTCGCCGGCAGGGACGGCGATATCAACGAGTCCTACCTCCGGGGCATCGCGCTCCGCGAAACAAATAATCTTTACATCCAGGATTTCTCCCTACTCTTGGTCGATGCTGCAACCGCGACGCCGATCGCGTCCTACGGGCGCGAATCCACACTGCTCATGAGTGCTGCCAAGCAAGCGATCAACAACACCGAGAACGTAATCGACTATGCAAGCATAATGAACAAAGAGAACGTGCTGTTCCGTACCGCGGCCTCGAGAATACGGCTCTCCAATGGAGTCCACGCTGTTCTAGTTGTGTCCACATCGGATCGGTACACGGCCTCGGTTTCAAAGACAGTGGGGCGGGTCATGCTCTTCTCGACTCCGTTCACGATTGGCGTCATCGCGCTCGTGGCGTGGTTTGTGGGCGGGGTGGCAGTCAAGCCGCTCGAGCAGGTCCGCGCCTTTGCAGAAAACCTCAGGCCCGATTCGCTTGTTAGGCCCATCGACATTGACGGTTCAAGCAGCGAGGTCGATGCCGTCCGCGAGCAGCTCGACGCCGCGATGGAACGACTCGACTCGGCGTACCAATCACAGGCACGGTTCCTTGCCAATATCTCCCACGAGATCAAGACGCCGATTAGTGTTGTGCAGTCCGAGGCCGACGTGCTCATGATGAGCAAGCCCAGTGCCGACGATTATGAAGATTTCGTGCGCAGCACGGGCGAGGAGATGCAGAGGCTCGGCAAGATGGTCGAAAGCTTCCTCCTGCTCACCCGCGTTCAGCACGGCGACACCCGCGTCCGGAGAAAGAGTATCTCCGCCAATGACCTCGTTATGGAAGCCTTTGAGCAGAGCCTCACCATGGCTCGCCAGTACAAGGTCCGGCTCGAGCCAGACCTCTGCCAGGACGAAAATGACCCCAAGGTTATCGGAAACGAAGACCTTCTCGTCACCGCGGCCAACAACCTCGTTCGAAACGCGATTCGATTCTCGCCCGAGGACGAGGTCGTCTCGATCAACTGCAAACAGGACAATGGTAAACTCTACATCACGGTCCGCGATCGAGGCCCGGGGGTACCCGAAGATCTCCTGCCAAGACTCTTTGAACCCTTCACACAGGCATCAAGCGAAAGACGCCGCGGGCGGGGTACAGGTCTCGGACTCCAGATCGCAAAGGGCATCGCCGAGCTTCACGGCGGCGATATTCAGGTCAAAAATCACGAGAAAGGGTGCGGTTTCACCCTCATTCTGCCACTCTCAAACCCACCTGAGACAGTATGAAGCGTCTTTCATCTTCAGTTCAGAGCCAACTTATGCGGCGCGCCGATTATATGTGTGAACAAGGATGTGGAAACTAGTCACCATATTGAGTTTGCTGTTGAGCACCGGGCTCGGATTCTGGTTATTTTCTACCCATGAGCACACACCGTTTGCGTTGCATGTGGTGTTTTTGGTGCTCGTGTTTGCCTTCCTGATCGGGCTCCTGCACGGCATCCGAAAGCGTCTCGAATACTGGATGAAAAGTCATCACTCTGAATATGAAGCGGTGACGCAGGAAGCACATTCGAACAGTGATCGTCCGATCCCGGATCGCACAGAGTCGGAACGTAACGAAAGCTGCTGACCTGAAGCTGGGTCGTTGCGCCCAGCATTGGTCGGAACTATCGCTCATAAAATGTTTCTGTTGCCCGCCATTGTTCTTCGAGCCGATCGAGGTGCTCACGGGCCGAATCGCCAAGTATATTCACCACTTCAGTCACCAATATCTCTGCGGCAGCGACGGCTGGCAGTGAGCTATCAAACGGGCCGGCTGCGGGGATCTTGAGCTCGCACCAATCCGGTGTCAGCGATGCCAGGGGTGATAACGGGCTATCGGTGATCGCCACGATGGGCACGCCCAGGTCCGCCATCGCACGGGTTGTGACGACCGAGCTCCGCCGGTAGCGCGCAAA
>CAXBOF010000290.1:0-3892 GCA_963977205.1 uncultured Phycisphaera sp.
TGATATCGAGCGCTTCGATGCAGGGCATCGAGGAACTCAAGAACCTGCTCTGGGACATGCTCAGCAAGCAACCCGAGTCGGGATGGGCGACAGATTCAGCCGGCTAATTCGATCAGCGCAAGCCACTCGGGGTTGCCACGCTTGGCGCTCTTGGATCGGCTGCCCCCACCGAGAATCGGAGACTTGATCAGCCCCTTGCTCTCGTAGCCGAGGGCCTTGAGTGCTTCGATTGAGTCGACTGTGACCTGCAAGGCCTGATCCTCATCGAGCACGATTTTGGCGCCCTTGCCCTGGCGATCACTGAGCTCGTAGTGGGGCTTGATGAGCGAGATGATCCGGCCGCCAGCGCGGAGCCACTTGGCAGCCGCGGGTATGGCGAGTCTCTGGGGTGTCCAGCCAAGATCCATGACAACGAGATCGACGCCACCCTCGACAGGGTCGGCGTGGAGGACGTTGGTGCGTTCCATCACGGTGGTGCGGTCGTCCTGCCGGAGTTTCCAGGCCAATTCGCCATAAGCCGTGTCGACGCAGACGACGGATTTGGCGCCCCGCTGAAGCAGGCAATCGGTAAAGCCCCCGGTTGAGCAGCCGAGATCGGCGCAGTCTAAATCGGTGACATCGAGCCCGAAGGCGTCGAGCGCGTGCTGGAGCTTGAGCCCGCCCCGGCCGACGTATGGATGTTCGGGGTCGCCAGCCATAGGGGCTTAGGCGGGTGCGTCTTTGGAGTCGTCGGTGTCGTCGCGGATGGGCGTGGTCTTGCCCGGCCCGATGGGCACGCCGATGACCGCGATGCCCATCTCGTCGGCCAGATCGAGCAGGTAGGGTTTGTCGAGCATGATGACATCGCCCGCCGCCAGCGCCAGGCAGCGCCCGCCCTGGTCGTAAAGGTTCTTGATGGTGTCGAGCCCGACTGTGGGGACATCCGATCGGCGGTCGTGGCCGGCCCGGGCGCCCTTGCAGAGCGTCCAGCCCTTGGCTTTGCACAGCGCCCCGACGCGGGTGATCATCCGGTCGGTGCCCTCAACCGCCTCGACAGCGATGACGTCGCGGTCACGGACAGCAATCGCCTGCCCGATGTCCAGGCGCAGGGTCTCTGTCAGCAGAGGCCAGACGAACTTGATGTCCGCCATCTGGTCCGCGGTGGGTTTGCGCCGGGTCATGACGCCACTGGTTGCAAGCTGGCTTCCGATGGACATGGTTGAATCGATGAGGCTGACTCCGCTGCGGTCGAGTTCGTCGGCGACCGCCTTGAGCAGCGCGTGGCTCCGGCGATCGTGCCTGAGCTTACGGTACCAGATCGAGATCGTCCTGAGATCCGGGATCGAGCGGAACATCTTGAGCGGATCGTGGTGGAGCTGGGCCTTGTCGACCGTGCCGACCATGATCGCGTGGTGGACGCCCATCCGCCGAAACGCCTTGCCCCAGCTGGCCACGCGGAGCAGGCCCACCGTGCGGAAGGTGTCGCAGAGCAGCGGCAGCTCCGGGTCGTACATCCCCGAGAGGCCCAGCCCATGAACCGGGTGCCCGGCCTCTCTGAGTCCCTCGGCCACGAGCGAGGGCAGGCGGCCCCCGCCGGCGATGAGACCGATGGCCGTGGGCGGCGGGGGAGGGTCGGGCAGGATGGTCAGTGCGCCAGTCATGGGTTTAGGGTGGCCCGGTTCGGGCCAGAACGATTGTAGATCGGCCCGGCAGCGGGATTTCCGGTACATCGAACATCACCCGGACAATTAGCGGGTTTCGAACCGTTCGCATGGGTTTGGTCGATATGGATGATGTATGAGCCAATTGCCACAGAATCCTAGAGGTCCGGGCCAAGCCCTAGGCCAGACCCCGGGCGAGTCCAAGCCCTATCTGCGGATCTACTTCAAATGCGCGAATCAGTACGTCCGTGTCTACCGCAGGCCCGAGGACCCGGAGTATGTCGCCCGGTGCCCGACGTGTGGCCAGCAGAAGCGATTCAGGGTGGGGCGATCGGGGACCGCCCAGCGGTTCTTTGAGTTGTCCTGCAAGTAGCGGTCGTAGACTCGCCCTGTGAGTACCACCCAACCCTTTGCGATCCCGCGTTCGACCAACCGCTGCGCCTCCACGGGCGAGGCCCTCGTGCCGGGCGAACTCATGGTCGTCGTCCTGCTCGATGGTCACAGTGAGGACGAGCTGGAAAGGCTCGATTACTCATTCAAAGCCTGGGAGGACGGGGCGAGACCCGATGAGGATCGCCGCGTCTTTGCGACCTGGCGCACGCATGTCAACGAGCCCGGCAAGAAGCAGGACGCGATCATCAGCGCTGACGGGCTGCTCGACTTGTTCGAGCAATTGGGCGAGGCCGAGGAACCCAAGCGGGTCGCGTTCCGGTACGTGCTGGCTCTGATGCTGATGCGCAAGCGTCAGCTCGAGTACGTGGGCACCAAGGAAGGCAAGCTGCTCGTTCTGCCCAAGGGCTCCGAGGAAGGGACGGAGCCGATCGCGGTGCACGACCCGCAGGCCTCGGGCGAATTGGATGAAGAAGCGTTGGCCGAGCTCGTCGAGCAGGTCGAGCAGGTCCTGGATCCGGGCGATGCGTAAAGCGTTTGTCATCTTCGCGTTCGCCTTGTGCGTTGTGTTGCTAGCCGCGTGTCGGGCGAAGCCGACACCGATCGCGCCGGAGGATGTCGGGCCTTTGCCGACATATGAAGAGGTCTACGCGCAGGCCGAGGCGCGTGTGGGGGCGCTGGATCGGTTCTGGGCGCGGGCGACGGGGGGGCTGCGGTACACCGACGCCGAGGGCGACAAGCACTACGAACAGGGCGAGGGGCACTTGCAGGCGGTTCGGCCTTCGCAGGTCGCGCTGACGATCGGCAAGCTGGGCGAGACGTATCTGCTGCTCGGGTGCGATGATGATCGGTTCTGGTGGATCGAGCGACTGGATGTCAAGCGAGCGTTCGTCGGTGATCAGCGGGGCGCGCGGGATCTGGCGATCGAGCGTGTGGGCGTGCCTGTCTTGCCGACGGATCTGATGATTCTGGCGGATCTGGTCCGCTGGCCCTCGCCCGAGAGTGACTACGCGGGGGTTGTCGTCGAGGCGGATCGCCAGGATCTCGACCCGGCGGCGGTGTTCGCGGTGGAGTTCAACGAATCGGGGCGCACAAGGCGGGTGTATCTGACGCGGACTGTGTTCGACCCGGTGGGTGTGGACCTGCTTGCCGACGACGGCTCGCTCATCGCGCGGTCCGAGCTGTCGCTGCACGAGCGGGTGCTCAATCACATCGAGCCGACGCGTCAGCAGCGGGTGCCCTCGCGGATGAAGGTCGATGTGCCCAGCGCCGAGACTCGGATCGAACTGAACCTGAAAGACATGGAGATCTCGGATCGCAGGCCAAGGCCGGTCGTGTTCGATCTGGAGGGCCTGATCAAGCGGTTCGGTATCGACGAGGTGATCCGGCTTGAGGACATCCGCCCCGTGGCGCAGGGGGATGGTCATTGAGGTCTGTCGCGTCGTTGCTCATTCTGATCGCGGCTGTGACAGCCTTCGCATCGCGGGCGCAGCTGCCGGGCGATGCCGCGACGGATTCGGCTTCGCACGGCTGGCTCGTGGTGCAGGTGCCGGGCGAGACGGTCGCGTCGCTGGCGCACGTGCCGCCACGCACACCCATGCAGCACTCGGCGCCAGCGCCGAGCGGGCGGCTGCGGGCGGTCGCATCGCTCACGCACCGCCCCACGCATCTGGCGGCCGATGGCGAGAGTGTGTACATGCTCTTCGGGCCGGAGGCGACGGGCAAACGCCAGATCATGATGCTCAGCATCCGCCCGACGGGCGTACGCGATCTCTGGATCCGTTCGCCAGAGACGCGGTTCGTCCTCGTCGGCACCATCGATGATGTCGAGCGGGGGTACGGCATAGCGGTCCACGATGGAC
>CAXBOF010000291.1:0-3875 GCA_963977205.1 uncultured Phycisphaera sp.
GTCCAGTCCTTATTCCACGCTCCCGCGCCCTGCACGTCGATGTACGAGCGTGTGGCCTCCGCCGCGTCCAAGAGGGCCGCGTCCTCGCTCGGGACGATCTTAGCGCCCCCTGCGTTGTCGAAGGAGACGAGGGGGCGAGCCACCTCCGCCCGATTGAACTCCGTCACGCCATTCGGCGGCGTGTACGCCCCTTGGGCCGTGACGGTTGGGCGCGTGCGTACGGCGTCCCCCGTCTCGCCCAGACGCATGCCTGAGTAGATTGCATCACGCCCGCCGTCGGCCGTGTTCCACGCTGCGCGGGGATCTACCGCGTACGCTGCGGCGGCTGCCGGATCTGTCTGGAGAGCTGGAAGGTGCCCGCTGTCGACATAGGGCTGCACCTCGTACGTGGCGTTTGCCGTGTGCTTGTCGAAGAAGCCGCCTATGGTCCGGTTGGAATACTCGTACGCCTCGTCCCACCCCGCCTTCTCGAGCTGCTCCGGCGTCGGATCTGTGATGCCCGCCGCCCGCAGTTTGGCGCGTCCGGCCTCGATCAGGCTCGGACGGCGCTGGGCGAAGATGTCGTCCGACTTTTGAACGACCCAAGGCGCAGCTTGGATCTGGCGACCTTGCCAGTCCGTGCGACCGGCGAGACCCACGTCCCGCGCGCGCCCTGTGGCGAGGGCCGTCTCGTAGTCTGCGTACAAGTGCTGTTGAGAGCTGAGAGCGCCAGCCTGCGGAGATCCGTCCGCCTCCGTGAAGCCCAGCGTCCGCGCGTGGCGGTAGTCGTTCACGCCCACGGCAGTGTCCGCGAGGCCCGCGTTGTTGGGGTTGATCTGGTCGGCGTACTGACCCGTCTTGTTCCCGAGCTGAAAATTGGCCGCGTCGTTTGTGTCGATGGCGCGCCGCGTCGCATCGCGCTGCGCTGGGAAGCGCGCCTGCACGGGATCTCCCGTGGCGATGGCCGAGTTCATGTCGCGAAGTGATAGCTGCAGCTCCGTCTGAGGATCGACACCGGCCGAGAACTGCCCCTCGCGGTTGGCCATCCACGTGTTGTCCCGAGCGTTTCCGCCCGTCACTTCGTTGATGTCCGCCCCGTACCGGTCGTACCAGTCTCCCGCTTCAGCTCCGCGTGCGACCTGCGCGTCCATGCTCGCGCGCTGCGCTTCGATATTGTCCACACCCGTGAAGGTGCGAGGGCCGCCGACTGTGAAGCCTTCCGTCCCCTTACCGGCTGGGATCAGGTGAGGCTCCTGCCTCGCGATGAAGAGGGCGTCCTCCGTGTTCATGCCGCGAAGATCCGGCACGTCCGCCATCGTCTTGGGCCAAGGGCGCGTTGTCCCGTCTGGCATGTTCAGGACGCGGGGCGAGACTGCCGTTGTGGATCGTGCGTTCGGGAGGCGAAGCTCGCCCGCCTCGCTCCGTGCGAAGGCGCGAGCCGCATCGTCGATGCCGCTCATCGTCTGGCGTGGGCTGATGTTGGCCAGCGTCTCGGTGACGGCCGCCGTAGCGCCGCGCCCGCCGAGGTGCATGCCGATGGCTGGAGCTGCGGCCGCTGCCGTGCCCACCATCGCGCGGATGGCCGCGTCCCTCCTCTCGTCGTACGATCTATCGCTGTCAAAGGCCGTGGACGTGTCCACGCCCGCCTGCTCGATCTGGAGGACGGGGTTCACGAGATCGTTCACACCCCGCAGCTTGTCGGGGATACCCGTCGGGCCGAGGATGTAATCCAGCCCGCTATTCATGCTCTCGTTTAGATCACGGCGACGCTGCTGTCTCGTCTCGAGATCTGCTGTGAGGAAGTCCCAAAGTCCGGCCATTATATGCTCAATCCTGTCTGAGGCCCGAAGGCCTTCTGTTCACGCGCTCGGTCCAGCGTCTGGCGAAGGTTCACCATCTGCGCACGAAACCGCTCGCTCTCATCCATCGATCCGTCGTCCGTCAGGAGCGCTGCGGACGTGGCCATCTGCTCTCGGCGCGTTGGGGCCGCCTGCTGCGTCTTCTCGTACGCGGTGCGAAAGGCGTCATCTGAGACGCCCTGCTGCCCGTTTTGCTGTGTGGGCATGCCTGCGGGGCCTTGAGGGCCTGTAGCAGGCGTATTTTGGGGTGCGTACGTGCCCTCCGCCTGTCCGGTGAAGATGTGCCCCCCGATGTTTGTCGTCTGCCCGCCGCGTCTGTCGTTTTCCTCTTGTAGCCACCTCGGGAGCCTATTACTTTGCGACCCTCCGGCGACTAAAGCGTCCATTCCCTGCGGGGAATAGTAGTGCGTGGCCCCGCCCGTGTTGTCTGGCATATCGCCAGCGAACACACCGTCGACGGTTTGCCCGACGCGCTGGTACAGGTCGTCCTCCGGCCCGTATCGGTCCACGAGGGTGTTGCCCCCTGCGCCCTTGTTCCATGCGGAGAATTGTCTGCGCTGCAGCGCCACTGCGTCGACATCGCTAGGCCACCTCGGGTCTCTCGCGCGGTTGCGTAGGACGTTAGCGACCGCGCCCCACCCATCGACGCCTTCGTTTGCCGCCTCGCCTATGATCGTGCGGATGGCGATGTCGCGCGCGTTCGCCGACAAGGAGGTGTTCTGGTTCGCGTACTCGAGCCAGCGCTCGTTGGGCGTCTGGGCGTTTGGTGTCATGGATATGCCCATAGGCTATCTCCCCTGAAGTGCTTGGGTCACGGCCTCTGGGCCGCCCCGCATGATCTGCGCGATTGCTTCGGAAGGATACCCCGCCTCTTGCAAGGCGTCCACTTGCGCCCGCTGCATGCCGCTGACGCCCGTCTGTCCAGACGTGATGCGCAAGCCCGCGTTCGGGAGGGATGCCGGATCTCGCAAGATGTTCTGTATGGCACCGGAGCGGAGAGCCGCCGACCCCACCATAGGCGCGACTGCGCCCATCGCGCCGCCGATGCCCGCACCGACAGGTCCGCCGACGGAATACCCGAGGGCACCGCCGATGCCCGCGCCGCCTGTTGGAAGTGCGCCTTGGACCGCGCGAACGCCGCCCGCCGTGACGGTTGGCGCTGGGCGAAGTACGTTGGCTCCGGCCCGAGACAGATCCGCGAGGGGTGTCGTCCCCACGCCGGTTGCTACAGCGCGCCGTCCGGCCTGACGGATGACGGCCGCGTTCAAGGCTTGTGGCGATAGGATGCCCGTCTCGGCACCGGCCCGCGTGGACGCGTCCACGAAGGTGAGCCAGTCGCGGAACATGACGCGTGACGTGGCCAGCTTGGCGATGTCGTCACCTCGACCCGCAGCGCGCAGCGCTTCGTCCGTCGCGTCATCGATGAGGCCGCGCAGGGCGACGGCCGCTTGCTGCGTCGCGCCGTCTGGGCTGGTTGTCATCTTGCCGAGGGCCGAGCGCCAAGTGCGCAAAGTCTCAAGGCTGAAAGTTTTATTCGTGTTTGCGTTCTCGATGAGCGTCTTTGTGATGTCGTTGACGCGACCACCGAAGGCCCCGTCCTTTGGGGCGTCCATCATGAAGTCGTCCGCGATGGCCGCTGCGCGTGCGCCAAGGGAAGGGTTCGACCGGATGGCTGTGTTCCCGAGGACGTCGTCCATCGCCTGCGTCGAGACGCGGTACATCTCGCGCAGGGCTTCCGGCGTGGCGCGCGTGTGCGTGCTGCCGGATGAGCGGAGGGCTGCTGCCGTGAAGTCGTCGAGCTGCTCGAGGGATGGGGACGCCATGCCCTCCATAGACGCAAGTGTGCGGTTGCCCGTCGCTTGGCCCACGGTAGGGCGCACGCCCGCGTTCTCGAGTGTCTGCCCGAGGCGGACCTGCTCCGCATCGTCCGCGCCCAAGGCGCGAGAGAAGTCCGCCGGACCTGTCTGTGGGCGGAAGGCGTTGGCCGCCACGTTGCCCGCGATCTGACCCGCGATGGCTCCGCCAAAGCGCGCCCAC
>CAXBOF010000292.1:0-3828 GCA_963977205.1 uncultured Phycisphaera sp.
CCTGCCGATGCAACAAGAGCGAGCGCGGCGAGCGTCAGGCCCCTTTTCGGAGTGCGATCGAACATTTCAAGTCTCCCTCCTGAAGCCAGCGGTGTCTTACGTCGCGGCTGCAGACTCTCCAGATCTCTTCTTTGTGGGCAGAAAGCCCTCTCCATGAACCCATAGATTGGCGGGGGTCCCGAAAGCTGTCAAGGGCAAACCCGTAATCCGGTCGGATTTTCGTGAAGATTCAAGGAAACGAACTGGCAAACAGCAAAGTACGAACGGTGTCTAAAACCCTAACAGCAGCGGCGACCTGCAAGAATTGACAGATTTCGACACCCATGTGGCGACAATGACCCACAAAATGTAGGCTGTTCTCAGGTATCGGCCTCGCCCGGCCGGTCTCGAAGAGGGGAAGAGAGAGATGAAGAGGACGCTTTTGTGCGCGCTAGCCGCGCTGGTGTCGCTTGTGTTCCCAGCAGCCAGAGCTCAGATTGTCACCCATCGCGATATTCTAGAAAATGACCTTGATCGAGGGATGCTTTCGACCGCATTGGTTGTGCGCACAGCTGCGGGATATCACCTCGACCCCGCAGGACGGCTCAGAACGACAGAAGGCGAGACCGTTGACGGGTGGAATCAAATTGGAATGACCGCTCTGGAATCGGCCGGGGTCAGGTCGGTCGTCCCCGCTGTTCCGTTTCAGATGACAGACCAGAATTTGGCGGCCTCGCTCGGGCTTGATCGGATGTATCTGGTCCTGCTTGAAGATGAATTCGGTACGACTGCGTCGCATGTTGGCGCCGAACTGATGGCCGCCTCTTCGCAGATCACCCAGGCCCAGCCGGTCCGCGTCGGGGTCACACTCGATGGTTCGAACCGACCAAACGATCCGGGCTTTCCGTATCAGTACAGCCTGAACAACATCGGGCAGACACTCGGCGGCGTGCCCGGCCAACCCAGCGCCGATATCAACGCGATCAAAGCATGGGAGCTGTCGTCGGGCTCGGGGCACATCACGATCGCGGTGCTCGACGCCGGCGTGAGCTACAACCACCCGGATCTCTACTTCAAACTCACCGACGCGTACAACACGACCGGCGTGGGCCCATTGGGCGATGCGCACGATGCGTTCAACTCGCACGGCACGCACGTCGCAGGCATCGCGGCGGCGAGCTCAAACAACGGCCAAGGCATGACCGGCGTCAGCTGGGGCTCGCCCATCATGCCGATCAAGGTCGCCAACCTGCTCGGCTTTACGAGCGATGTCTGGCTCGGGCAGGGATTGATCTGGGCCGCCGATCACGAAGCGGGCGTGGCGGTCATCAGTATCGGGCTCGATTCCGGGAGTGACTTTCTGCACGCGGCGGTGAAGTACGCCACCGAGCGGGGCGTCGTGGTGTGCGCTTCAACCGGGAATACCGGCCACCCGGGCGTGAAATACCCGGCCAAATACCCGGAGACGATCGCGGTGGGAGCCACCGAGAACACCGACGCGATCGCCGAGTTCTCGACCACCGGGCCGGAGGTCACCGTTGTCGCGCCCGGCTACGAGATTCTCTCGGCGTGGGACGATTTCTTCAGCTCGCCGACGTACGCATTTCAATCCGGCACAAGCGCCGCGTGCCCGATGGTGGCAGGGGTCGTAGCGCTGATGCTCTCTGAAGATCCATCGCTCGACACCGAGGGTGTTGTCGATTTGCTCCGCTATACCACGATCGATCTCGGACCCACCGGGCGAGATGACACGTTCGGCTATGGTCGCATCGACGCGCACCGAGCGGTCGCAGCGGCCCAGGGTGTGCGTGTATGCGCCGCCGATGTCAATCAGAACGGGTCTGTCGAAACGAGTGATTTCTCCGCCTGGGTCGCGGCGTATAACCGTCTGGACCCGCCTGCGGATCAGAACTTTGATGGCACCATCAGCCCCGCCGATTTCTCAGCATTCGTTATGAATTATCAGTTCGGATGTGAGTAGGTTCGGTGAAGGTTTGAGTTATTAAACCCCGGTCGCAATCTTCAAGCCACGATTTCACCTACATAGGTGGCGAATTCCGGCCGTACGAAACTGAAATCAGGGTTTCTGCTGAAGAGGGGCGGGTGCTCTCCCGATGTGGGTTTATCGCAAGGGCGGCTGGCATTCTCAGTCTCCAGCGCGTGCAAAGTCGGGGAGCGTATTCATGCTGCAATCAGACAACGGCCCACTCCGAAGCGAGTTCTCGGACGATCCCGACATGACCGAGCTCGTCATCGAGTACGTCGAGAAGATGCCCCAGCGGGTCCACTCGATGGTCACGGCCTTCGAAACCAGCAGCCGTGAACAGCTCATCAGAATTGTGCACCAGCTCAAGGGGTCCGGGGGCGGCTACGGCTTCCCGCAACTCACCACGGTTGCCGACCGCCTTGAGCAGAGGCTGCTTTCAATATCGGACCAGGAACTGAGATCTGTTGACCCCGAGTTTCGGGCGCTCATCGAACTCTGTGGCCGGATGGCTGCCTGATGAAAACTTCGATCGTCATCCAGCCGAAGTAAGAGAACCAGAGAGCCCTCAATCTATGCCCGAAGCACAATCTACAACTGAGGACAAACGTCACTCATTGCTTGTCGTGGATGACTCGGAGGACGTGCATCGTCTGCTCCAGGCCCGACTGCGACAGGAGAACATCGACCTCATCGCCGCTCTGGATGGCAAAACGGCGCTCGCGATGGCCGACTCCGAGAAGCCCAGCCTCATCCTGCTCGACCTGGACATGCCCGATATGGACGGTTTCGAGGTCCTGCGTCATCTCAAGGACAACTCCGACACGCGCGACATACCCGTCATTGTGCTCTCAGGCCTTCACAGCCCAGCCGACAAGGTCGTCGCATTCGATCTCGGCGCGGTCGACTATGTCACCAAGCCGTTCGACCTCATGGAACTGCGCGTGCGTCTCCGCTCGGCGCTGCGGATGTCGGACCTCGTCGACATGCTCGGCAAGCTCGCTCACATCGACGGCCTGACCGGGCTCTGGAACCGAGCACACTTCGATGACCGATGGGCCGCATGCACCTCCGAGAACGACCGCTCCGGGCGTCCCCTCTGCATCGCGCTCTTCGACCTCGACCACTTCAAATCGATCAACGACACTTACGGCCACCCCGCCGGCGATGGTGCTCTGCAGGGCTTTGCCAAGCTCATCAAGCGTGAGATCCGAGCCAGCGATATCCCCTGCCGGTACGGCGGCGAAGAGTTTGCGTTGATCATGCCGGGCACCACGCCCGAGGACGGCGCGATCGTCTGCGACCGCATCCGCCAGGAACTGGGCGCGATGAACTGGCCCGCACACCCCGAGCGCAAAATCACGGTCTCAATCGGGATCGCCGGCGCCGATGCGGATGTCGAAGTGTCCCCCGAGCAGTGGCTCGAGGACACGGACAAGGCGCTCTACCGCGCCAAGAAGGGCGGCCGCGATCGCGTGGTGGTCGCCAACCTCACCAGCGGCCAGACACTGGAATTCGCCAAGGCGGCATGACCCTGGCTCGCTGGGTTGATGCGCGATCCATTCAGAACGAATGCATTAGACCGACATAGAGCCCCGGCGCATCGCGCGCGGGGTTGTCCTCTTCGCCCTTGATGCGCGCGTTGCTGATGTGATGCCAGCGAAGACCCGAGATCAGGCGCGTCGAGGAATCCTCGGATAACTGCCACGTCACACCCGCGCCCAGTCGCGGCATCAGGTTGAAACTCGTGCCCGTGTCGGGTACATCGTCGCCGGCAACCATCAGCCCCATGCCCGCTTCGGCGAACGCCGACCATCGCTCGGCCTGAAAGAAGTGATACCGCATCACAAGGCTCGTGCTCAAAC
>CAXBOF010000293.1:0-3816 GCA_963977205.1 uncultured Phycisphaera sp.
AGGGCCGTCTGCCTGTCGTTGTCTACGGCCACGGCAAGGAGACGACCGCGGTCTCCGTCGACGCCAAGGAAACCATCAAGCACATCGAGGGCGGCGCCCGCGTCTTCCAGATCGACCTCGGCGGCACGACCGAAACGGTTTTGCTCCGCGATGTGCAGTTCAATTACCTCGGCGATGACATCGTCCACTGCGACCTGGCGCGTGTCGATCTCGACGAGGTCACCCACGCACACGTGCACGTCGTGCTCAAGGGCGATGCGGTCGGCCTTAAGACCGCCGGCACGCTGCTCATGCACCCCACAACTGAGCTAACCGTCGAGTGCAAGCTCAAGGATCTGCCCAGCGAGATCGTTGTGAGCGTCAAGGACCTCGAGGCCGGCGGCATCATCCACGCGGGCGACATCACACTGCCAGCGGGTGTGAAGCTGCTCAGCGATGCCGAGAACATCGTGGCTCAGATCACGCACACCGCCGCTGAAGAGGAATCCGCCGAGGAATCCGAGGTCTCAAGCGATGCTGAGCCGGAAGTGATCAAAGAGAAGAAGGACGAGGACGAGTAAACCTGTAGGGAGCTTGCTTTGCGATGAAGCTGCTTGTTGGCCTCGGCAACCCGGGAGCGGAATACGTCAGGACGCGGCACAACGCCGGGTTCATGGCGATCGATCTGCTCGCCGAGCGTCACGGCCAGGGGCAGGTCGCGCGGAGCAAGTTCAACGCGATGCTCCTGGATGTCCCGGTCAACGGGCAGCGTTGTCTGCTCATGAAGCCGGTGACGTACATGAACCGGTCGGGTCAGGCGATCGCCGAGGCCGCCCGGTTCTTCAAGCTCGATCCGGCAAAGGACGTGCTGGTCTTGGTCGACGACGTCGCGTTGCCTTGTGGCACGGTGCGTCTGAAGGCCTCGGGCGGCGCGGGCGGGCACAACGGCCTCACCGATATCGCACGCAAGCTGGGCAGCGAGAACTACGCCCGGCTCCGCATCGGGATCGACGAGAAACCGCCCATGATGCGCCTCGAGGACTACGTGCTCGGGCGCTTTACCGAGGAGCAGATAGACCGTCTCACGCCGGCGCTGAAACAGGCGGCGGATGCGGCGGAGGGTTTCGTGGCCGAGGGTATCGACGCCGCGATGAACAATTTCAATACAAAGACCGCGTCTTCAGGCTGGGGCAAACCAGCCGAGTCCGAGGGCGATGAGCAGAAAATAGATTGATCGCGGCTAGCCGCTGCGAGAAAGGCAACTGAAATGGCAGAACAGCAGAGAGTCAACGCGTACGAGGTGATGTTCCTCATCAGCCAGGCACAGGCGACGGACTTTGCCGGCGTGATCGAGCACATCGACACGCTCTTCGGGCGAGCCGGTGCCGAGGTCATCTCGATGCAGAAGTGGGACGAGCGTCGCCTGGCGTACGAGATCGACAAGCAGAAGCGTGGCGTGTACATCCTCGCCTACGTGAATGCCCCGGCCGAGAAGATGCAGTCCTTCGAGCGTGACTGCAACATCTCCGAGCGCATCTTGCGGACGATGTTCACCCGCGCCGACCACCTGACCCTGGAAGAGATGAAGGCGTTCGATCGTCGCAGCGACCTGGCGATCGAAGCCAAGGAGCGCGCCGAGCGTGCCGCCGAGCGCGAAAAGGAAGGCGTCGGTTCGACGGTCTCGCTGGGTGCCCCCAAGGCCCCCGAGCCCGAGCCCAAGGCCGAGGCAGCCCCTGAGGCGGCCAAGGAAGAGGAAAAACCGGCCGAAGCGACAGCCGAGGCAGCAACCGAATCCGAGTAAGCCGACCGACTCGATCCCGAACGGATATGCTCACATGGGGCCAGGTCTTGGCCCCGGAAGGAGAACGCGATGGCCAGCTACAACAAGGTCATGCTGATGGGCAACCTGACGCGCGACATCGAGCTTCGCCAGCTTCCCAGCGGCGCTTCGATCGCCACGATCGGGCTTGCTGTCAATGAGAAGTACAAGGACAAGAACGAACAATGGGTCGAACGTGTCAACTTCATTGACTGCGAGATGTTCGGTCGCCGGGCCGAAGTTATGGCCCAGTATCTTTCCAAGGGCAGCCCTGTCTTCATCGAAGGCCGCCTGAGGCTGGATACCTGGCAGGACAAAAACGACGGCTCCAATCGCTCCAAGCTCAAAGTCGTGGTCGAGAACTTCGAGTTCATCGGCGGCGGTCAGGGTGGCGGCGGCGGCGGTGGGGGCGGACGCTCCTCAAGCCCGAGACGCCAGCCCGCGGGCCAGCAGTCGGGGGGCGGCGACGACTACGCCGACCAGGTTAGCCCGGACGACATCCCGTTCTAAACCCTGTGTCCGGGTCCGCTTGCGGGCCTAGGCTCATCACTCAATAGCTCCGCCGGACGTCGGCGGGGCATCGTTGGGGCCGCGAAGATCGGCTCCTCAACTCCCGGGCATGCCCGGGAAGACAGCGAAGGAAACTGTCATGCGTAAAGATGTTCATCTGCTTCTCGTCGAAAGCGTCGACAACCTCGGCATTGTCGGCGATGTCGTCAAGGTCCGCGCGGGGTACGCCCGCAACTACCTCCTGCCGCACGGCCTGGCAACCGAGCCCGATGACGGGCTCATCGCCTCGCTCGCCGAGAAACGCAAGCAGGCCGAGGCCGAGCAGGGCAAACTCCGCGTCGAGCGTGAGGCCCTCATCAAGCGTCTCGAAGGCGTCGAGATCACCATGGAACGCGCCTGCAACGACCTGGGTCTGCTCTACGGCTCGGTCACCCAGCAGGATATCTCCAGTGCCCTCAAGGCGCTCGGCTTTGCTGTCAAGCCCCGCGAGGTTCGCCTGCCGCAGGTCATCAAGCGTCTGGGCCAGTTCGATGTCAACATCAAACTGACCGGCGGCTTCGAAGAGCAGATCCAGATCCACGTCATCGCCGACCGCGCGATGGACGATGACAAGCGCGAAGAGATGGAATTCGACAACGAGGGCAACCTTGTCGAGAAGCAGGACAAGCAGGTTAAGGCCGCCAAGCCCGCCGAGGAAGCCGCACCCGCCGAGTGAGTTCGCAAGAACGAACACTGAAAGTCAGATAATAATGAGAGCCGACCCGCGTTTGGGTCGGCTCTCTTCTTTTTCGGTTTGCGTCAAGCAGGCGAACGCGGATCGGGATGTTGGATCGGTTTACCTCCGACCGCGACGCTCGGCCTCGAGTTCAAGCGACGGGTCGAACGTCACCAGCACGGTGTCGCCGATCGCAAAGTGCTCGAGCTGGACGCCCACGCTCGGGCGGAAGATCAGGTACATCAGCTGGTCATCGCGGCTTCGTACGAGTGCGTCCGCCTCGTCGAGGCCCATCATCGGACGTCCCGGCGTGTAGCGGATCTGCACCTTGTTCACGTCCTTGTAGATGAAGCCGACCGCGTTGTACGCCTGGCCGTTGGCATCGATCAGCCGCGGCGGCACATCGGTCCGAAGTTCAGCAGCGGCCGTGGTGGAGAAGAAGCTCGTCGGGAACTGCGCCGGGTCACCCGTGATCTGGATCTGAACGATGTTCGTGTCATCCGAGACATAGAAAGAATCGACACGCAGGTTGCGGTCGAGGCCCCGCCCCTGGACATCGCCCGGATTGAAAAGCCCGTCGCCGTTGACGATCTTGTTGTCGTCGTCGACCTCCAGGCCCGGCGTGTTGCCTTTCTGCAGGACCGTGCGGTCTGCCATCCGCGGCCCGAGTTCGATGCCCTCGATGCGGTTGCCCGAGGCATCCAGAGCCTGGGCGTAGGCGAGATTCAGGTTCGCGGCCGCGTCGCCGACGAGCACGCGGTCGACGACCTGTTGCAGGAGACGTTCGCGCGGG
>CAXBOF010000294.1:0-3805 GCA_963977205.1 uncultured Phycisphaera sp.
TTGCGATTGTGACCAAAGTGCAAAACAGATGCCATACGCAGCGTTCCCGTCATGTGGCTGACGGCTCGCGGTCAGAGGCCGGGACAGCCGATTGAGGGAGGGGAGGACCCGGAAGCGGCTGTCATTGACAACGGCAAAGTGGCCAACGCCGCCAAAATGGCAGCCCTTTGACATTTTAGCCCGACATTTATGTTGCTCAGTGAACTTATCGTGTCGCGATTTGTCTGCATCCAGGCGCCGGGGATCTCGGCCAGATGCAATTGCCACACATCTGTGGTGTCGTTTGGGTGCCAATTTCGCGATCACCCACACCGCTGAAGTTCTCACCATGCTGGGCCGCCCCAGAATTATCCCGCCTTCGGCACGAACTGCCCGATCCGCACGTCGCCACCGGGCAGGTGGGCGATCAGCTCGAGATTGCCTCCCAGAGCCTCGACCAGCCGGCGGAGCGTGCTGATCTGCATGTCCGCCTGCGACTCCATCTTCGAGAGCGTCGGCTGCGTGATGCCCAAAGCCGTGGCGAGGTCCTCCTGAGTGAACCCCGTCTGCCGGCGGATCTCCGACAGCAGCATGTCGGCCATTGCTTCCTTTGCGCGGAGCTTAGCCCGGTTCTGACGGACCGGGTCCATCTTGTCCCGCAGCTCATTGAAATTCTTCTTCATTACAACAATCCTTCTTTCTTGAGCTCGGCTAGGTGCTCGTCATAGAGCCGGTCGGCCTCGGGGATCATCCGCTCGTAGAAGCGATCGTCCCCGGTTTTGTCGCCCGCGATCAGCAAGATCGCGGTCCGCCTCGGGTCGAACGCAAACAGGGTCCGAAGCGGCCGGCCCTGGTGCTGCGTCCGCAGCTCCTTCATGTTCGCGTGGGCCGAGCCCTTGAGCGTGTCCGCGTGGGGCCTTGACAGCAGGGGCCCGAGCTCCTCGAGCAGCCGGACGCTGACATCGACCGATTCCTGCTCGTCTTCATCGAGTCCTTGCCACCACAGCTCGAACTCGTCGGTGAATTCGACATCCCACATGAGTACAGTATAGCATATATACTATATTCGTCAAGGGCTATATTTTGTTCGCCGAATTCAGTCCAAAATGGCCTCAACCAGCATCCGCCCGATCCCACGCAGGATGCTCTTCCAGCTGACGACGACCGCAAACAAGATGACCAGGACGAACCACGGGTACTGTTGGATCATGAGACCGAAGATCTGAATCGCGTAGTCCAGAGCGCCCGCTGCGACTTCTCGGGGGTCGAAGGGGAATTCGAGTTGAGGGAGTTCGAGTGGAGTGAATGTCGATGGCATGGTCCAGATAGTACGGGATCTGCTCGCAGGATTTTCATGTTTTTGACGACTGTTTTTAATCTTGATAAAATACATTATCAATATCTTTGAAGCCGATAGGGAAGGCATGGACGAGCACGAGAATACGGAAACCGGGATCACACGGTCGGGTGGCAAGAAGCCCGGGTCGGGCCTCGCCGTCCGCCGCGAGACAATCCGCACGCTCACCGCCGAGCAGTTCCACCAGCTGTCCCAGGTCCCGGCGGCATCGGTCTGGCTCCACAACATCGACAATGAGAACACCCGACGCGCGTACGCGAGCGATGTGGGCGAGTTTACGGGGTTCTGCGACCTGGACCGGCCCGACGAGTTCCGGCTCGTCACCCGGGCCCACGTGCTGGCCTGGCGCCTGACGCTCGAAGAACGTGGGCTCTCGCCGGCGACGATCCGCCGCAAGCTCTCTGCGGTCAGCTCGCTCTTCGAGCACCTCTGCAACGAGAACGCCGTCTCCCACAACCCAGTCGCCGGCGTGAAACGCCCCTCGATCGACGACGCCGGCGAGGGCAAGACCCCCGCGCTTTCGGACGATCAGGCCCGAGCTCTGCTCCAAGCCCCCCATGGCGACTCACTCAAGGCCGTCCGGGACCGCGCGATCCTGGCGACGTACTTGTTCCACGCGCTGAGGCGTTCAGAGCTGGCCGAGCTGCGCGTCTCGAACCTGCGTGAACGCCGGGGTGTCATGCACCTGACCGTGTTCGGCAAGGGCTCAAAGACGCGGTACGTGCCCGTCCACCCCGCCGCTCTCTCGGCCATCAAGGAGTATCTCGATGTTGCCGGGCACGGCGAGGACCGACACGGCGCACTCTTCCGCCCAGTCAGGAATCCCAAGGGAACGCTCGAAGAGGCCATCACCGGCGACGGGATCTACAAGCTCGTCAAGAAGTACGCCGCGACAGCAGGCATCGCCTTCGATGGGCTGTGTCTGCACTCGCTGAGAGCCACGGCCGCGACCAACGCACTCGAGCACCAGGCCGACATCGCCTACGTCCAGAAGTGGCTCGGACACGCCAACATCTCGACGACCAGGCTCTATGACCGACGGCGATCAAGGCCTGAGGATTCGCCGACGTTCAAGGTCAGGTACTAACCGACTTCTTAGAGGAGCTAATGCTGATCAAATTCTGCACAACGCATGCCCTTCCCTGCAAGCACCTGAGTCATTTCTCAATTAATACCTGATAACAACCAATACATGAATAGCTTGCTCGTAATACCAAAACCCAATTATAATCTTCATTTATGTTTAGTTTTATGCAGTTAAAGTGCGGAGTGTCACAGATGAAATTCAGTCCCCATGTAATTGCTCTCCAGTGCGCGGAACGGAATGACAGAAATCGGTCACACAACTACCTAATCTGAGTAAACGAATCAATTAGTTGTGTGCGATACTGATCTCTTAAGTGTGTATCCAATTCGTCCCTAGACAATCCGCTTGTTACCTGGCCGGTATTACGGTCTATCGAGAAATAGCCCGGAAGTGTGCTTGAAGATTTACGAAGACCATCTGGCTTCTGAACCCGCCCAATGATAACATCGTCGAGCACACTATATTCTCGAACGCATGCATCTACAACGACATCAAAACTTTTATCCGCAAATGAATCGTGTTTTGGAACTTTTGAATTAGTATAGCGATAAATTGCTATTTCAGTATACGATGTTTTTAGTATATAAAAGTTCTTATCTAACGGTCGCTCAAACCCCCCATCACATCCTGGCATTGCAACAATGCAGATCGCCAGCATAATAATGTAAATGAACATATGCCTTTTACGCGTCATTCCGATACCTCTCCAGGCTCGTACCAATCATCAATGATTTTATATGGCGTGCTGAAAGGCGCATCTTGATCGCCTGGAAACCAATCAAACGGATCTAAGGCGTCTATAAATGCATCGTCGTACTGGTAGTTGACCGTGCACGAGGCCTGTGGATTTTTCCCGTAGCACCCTTCACATTCAATAGTCAACGTACATGTAACCGTCCATTTGATTGACCCATTTCCCAATGGATATAACAGAGAATTATACGTGTTATTTATTGCGGTTGAACCCGAAATACTAGCGGAATCTGATGTGTTGTCTGGACAACTTACCGCAAGCCCATCCAAAATACCTTGTATGACAGATTGCGCTTCATCCTTTGCCTTTTGGGCTTCACTATTGTTTCGAAACTCGTCGCGAACGTCGGGGTGATCATTCAGATCTAATGTGCCTGGATCTCCAGATGGATCTAAGTAAGGAGCAATCCAGGGATCATAAGGTGCTGCTGGCGGTTCCTTAAAAGGATAGATTGGACCATGTGGGCCTAGTGGACCCAAGGGTTGACCATACAGGCCATAGGAGTCTATGTGTCCAACAGGAGAAGAATTTGAATACACATATCTATTCTGCCCATCAATATAGCCCGCTGGGTCTCTCTGCAACCACCTCCCCGCGTGCGGGTCGTAGGCCCTGTACCTCACATGCC